>NZ_DASVSI010000124.1:0-38071 GCF_036388155.1 Hymenobacter sp.
CTGCCACACGCGTGATTACTGCCACACGCGAAATGTCTCGGCTGCGCTCGACACGACGTTCTACTAAAAAAAAATTACTGAGGCGGCTGCTGAGGCTCTTGGCGCCCGCCTTTCTTGCGCTTTTTGCCGCTTTTGCCGCCAAAGCCATTGCCCCGACCTTCCCGGCCTTCGCGGTTGTCGCGGCGCTCCCGCTGTTGGGGCTGGGGCACAATGAACGGCGCTGTCCGCGCGGTGCCGCCCGGCATTTCAAACAGGTTCTCGCTGTCCACCGCGGCGGGGTCCAGCTTGAGCTGACCACCGGAGAGCTCGCCTAGATGACGCAGAATGGTCACGTCTTTGGCGTTTTCCTTGTTGTGCTGGCGGTACAAGAACTTCATAGTGCGGCCAATTTGCACGGTGGCTTGCTCGCGCTCGGCCTCGTCTTCAATGGCAATGGCCTTCGCAATCAGCGCTTCCACGGCGGCGCCGTACGCGCGCAGCTTGGGGCCTTGGCGGGGGTAGGGCACGCGGGTGGGCTTTTCGGTGCGCACGGTGAGGCTGCGCAGCGGCACCGGGGCTTCCAGGGTTACTTCTTCTCCCGCCATTGCGTGCAGGTGGTTCCACAGGCGGGTTTGCACTTCCGGCAACTCGCGCAACGCCGGTTGCAAGCGCAACATGAGTTGCACAATTTGCCCAGCTCGCTTGGTTCGTTCGGCTACGTCTTCAATTTGGGCCAGGCCCTGGATGAGCTGGTATGTGCTTTGCCCGTATTCGCGCACCAGCAGTTGCAGGTGGAAGGGCAGGGAGGTCAGGTCGGTCATAATAGTCAATAGGAAAGCCCGCGAGCAGGCTCGGGCCAAAGATAAGTCGGCAATGTGGTCGGTCGCCCTTTGTTTAAACGCGGCATTTGCACCCGTCATGTCGAGCGCAGCCGAGACATCTCGCTCGGGGCAGCAATCATCTGATTAGTGGCGGCACGCGAGACGCCTCGGCTGCGCTCGACATGACGGTAATATTCAATCTGAACACCTAGTGCACTCGCAGCTTGGCGAAACTCAGCAGCAGCACTTTCTCGCCCACTTCCTCAAACTGGATGGTGGCCTTGGTGGTGCCCTGCTGCGTTTCGAGCTGGCTCACCACGCCGAAGCCGAACTTGGCGTGCTCGACGCGCTGGCCGGTTTGCAGCTTGGAGGTGTCGGAGGGCGTGAAATCGGCCGGAGCCACGTATTTCGTGGCTTGCACCTTACGCGGTGCGGTCGGAATCAGATTGGAACGCCGCTCAAACACGTGCTGGAACGGCGACTCGCCCGTGCCCGGCCCAGCCGCGAACTTGAAGTTAACGTATTGCGGGTCAATTTCGTCCAAGAAGCGGCTTTTTTCGCAGCTGCGCAAGTTGCCCCACTGGTAGCGCGAGGTAGCGTAGCTCAGCGTCAGCTTCTTCTCGGCGCGCGTGATGGCCACGTAAAACAAGCGGCGCTCTTCCTCCAGGTCGGCTCGCGAAGTAATCATCATCTGGCTCGGGAAGAGGTTTTCCTCCATGCCTACGATGTACACGTTGCGGAACTCCAGGCCTTTGGCCGAGTGAATGGTCATCAGCGTCACGGCTTCGCCGTCCTGCTGGGCATCTTTCACGTCGGAATCGGTCACGAGGGCAATGTCCTGCAAAAACGCGCCCAGGGATTTGTCCTCGCGCTCGGGGTCATCGACGTACTCCTTGATGCCGTTGAGCAATTCCTGCATGTTCTCGTAGCGCGATAAGCCTTCGATGCTCTTGTCGGCATACAGTTCTTCCAGCATGCCCGAGTTCTTGGCGATGAACTTGGCCGCTTCGAAGGCGTCTTCCTGGGCCGCTACCACCATGTAGCTCTTAATTTTCTCGGCAAAGCCCACCACGGGGTTCGACACCCGCGCCGGCATGAACTGGTCGGCGTTGGCCACCACTTCCCACAGCGTGTGGTTGGCTTCGTCGGCCGTGGTGATGAGCTTGCTGATGGTGGTGTCGCCGATGCCGCGCTTGGGGTAATTAATCACCCGGCGCAAGGCCTGCTCGTCGTTCTGGTTCACCGTGAGACGCAGGTACGCCACCAAGTCCTTGATTTCCTTGCGCTGGTAAAACGACAGGCCCCCAACAATTTTGTACTTGATGTTCAGCTTCCGCAGGGCTTCCTCCATGGCGCGGCTTTGCGCGTTGGTGCGGTAGAGAATGGCAAAATTGTCATAAGACAGGTGGCCGTTCATCTTGTCCTCGAAGATGGAGGACGCCACCAGCTTGCCTTCTTCGTTGTCGGAAGCCGCTTTGATGACCTCAATCAGCGTGCCGTCTTCGTTCTCCGAGAACACGTCCTTGCGCAGCTGCGCTTGGTTGTTCTTAATCACCGAATTGGCCGCCCACACGATGTTTTTCGTGGAGCGGTAGTTCTGCTCCAGCTTGAAGACCTGCAGCTCGGGGTAGTCCTTCTCGAAGTTGAGAATGTTGGTGATGTCGGCGCCGCGGAAGGCGTAAATGCTTTGCGCGTCGTCGCCCACCACGCAAATATTCCGCTCTTTCGCCGCCAGCTTGCGCGTAATGAGGTACTGCGAGTAGTTGGTGTCCTGGTACTCGTCCACCATCACGTACCGGAACATGTTCTGGTACTTGTTCAGCACGTCCACGTGCTCTTTAAAGAGCACATTGGTGTTGAACAGCAGGTCGTCGAAATCCATGGCGCCCGCCTTGAAGCAGCGCTGCTGGTATTGCTGGTACAACACCCCGATTTTGGGCCGCAGCGCCGCCTCGTCGTCGGCCTTGATGGCGGCGTCGTTGAGGTACTGGTTCACCGAAATCAGCTTGTTTTTGGCTGCCGAAATGCGGCCCAGCACCAAGCTGGGCTTGTAGAGCTTGTCGTCCAGCTCCAGCTCCTTCACAATCTGCCCAATCAGGGTTTTGGAATCCTGGGTGTCGTAGATGGTGAAGCTGCGCGGAAAGCCAATCTTGTCGGCTTCCGAGCGCAGAATCTTCGCAAAAACGGAGTGGAAGGTGCCCATCCACAGGCTTCGAGCCGACGGCCCCACCACTTTTTCCACCCGCGCGCGCATTTCCTTGGCCGCTTTGTTGGTGAAGGTGAGGGCGAGAATGTTGTACGGGTCAACGCCTTTTTCCAGTAGGTTGGCAATGCGGTACGTCAGAACTCGGGTTTTGCCCGAGCCGGCCCCGGCGATAATCATGCACGGGCCTTCGATTTGCATCACGGCCGCGGCTTGCGAACCATTTAGGAGGGATAAATAATCTAGTGCCATTATCGAATTAAGCCGTCTTTTAGACGGTTCTGCAAAGATACGGCCCACCGGGTAGGGGGCCAGCCGAATTTCTGCCCCCGCCGCCGGGGCTACCTTTGTACAATGATTATTATTCAAGAAACGGTCATCTCCGACGACATTGCCGACAACTTTTTCGTCTGCAACCTCGAAGCCTGCAAAGGGGCTTGCTGCGTGGAAGGCGACCTCGGGGCCCCGCTCGAGGAGCCCGAGCTGAAGATTCTGGAGCAGGAATACGCCAACATCAAGCCTTTTCTGACCGATGCGGGCCGGGCCGCCATCGAAGCCCAAGGCCTATACATCAAAGACTGGGAAGGCGACTTCAGCACAACAACCATCGACGACAAGGAGTGCGCTTACGCGCTCTACGACGAGCGCGGCATCCTGAAATGCGGCATCGAGCAGGCATATTTGGCCGGCGCGACCACGTTCAAAAAGCCCATCAGCTGCCACCTGTATCCCATTCGCATCACCAAATACGACGGCTTCGACGCCCTCAACTACGACCGGTGGGGCATCTGCAACCCCGCCTGCGCCTTTGGTGGTTCCTTGGGGGTGAAGGTGTACCAGTTCCTCAAAGAACCCCTCGTGCGCAAATACGGCGAGGGATGGTACGGAGAATTGGTGCGGGAAATAGAGAACCCAACCCCTGCAAAAAAATAACGTCTGTCATCCTGAACGCAGTGAAGGACCTTATCACGCCAGAATATGTGGGCGTGATAAGGTCCTTCACTGCGTTCAGGATGACAGACGAGCAAAGCCTACGCTTCTTTCACCACAATCTTCTCGATTTCGTCGTTGGCTTGAATCTGGTCGATGACGTCGACGCCTTCTACCACTTTGCCAAATACGGTGTGCACGCGGTCGAGATGGGCCGTGTTGTCGCGCGAGTGCACGATGAAGAACTGCGAGCCGCCCGTGTTTTTGCCGGCGTGGGCCATGCTCAAAGCGCCGCGCTCGTGGTACTGGTGGTTGCCGCTGGTTTCGCAGTCGATTTTGTAGCCGGGGCCGCCGGTGCCGGCCATGCCTTTGGCGCCCTCGCGGGTGTTGGGGCAGCCGCCCTGAATAACGAAATTCGGGATGACGCGGTGAAACTTCAAGCCATCATAATAGCCTTTCTCGGCAAGGTCCAAGAAGTTTTTAACCGTCTTAGGAGCGTCTTGCTCGTAAAACTCAACCTTCATCGTGCCCTTCTTCGTGTGGATTTCGGCGGTTTTCATTAGTGTAAATTTGGTCGGATTAAACGGATTTTGCGATGCGCAGCTGCGCATTCACGGGGGCGAAGGTAACAAAATGATGGTCTTGGCTAAACATCCAACGGGTGTTCCTGCTTCGTAAGCTCAACCGCCACAGCGGCCTACTTCACACCTAACCATTTTTTTCACCACACCCTTCATGAAAAAGCACTTTGCCCCCTTGCTGACCGTTCTTGCCGCCACTTCGTTGGTACTCGCCAGCTGCGGCAGCGACAAGCCCGCCGACACCGAAACCACGGCCACCAGCACCGTTAACCCCGCCGACTCGGTGGCGGCAATGGCCGGCGACTCGGCCCGCATGGCAAAGCCCGAAGGCGTAATGGTAGACGGTGTGGCCATGACGGCCGACAAAGACATTGTGGACAACGCCGCGGGCGCCAAAAGCGTGAGCACCCTGGTGGCCGCCGTAAAGCAGGCCGGCTTGGTTGAAACCCTGAAAAGCGCAGGCCCCTTCACCGTGTTCGCGCCCACCAACGCTGCCTTCGACAAGCTGCCCAAGGGAGCAGTGGCCGGCCTGATGCAGCCCGAAAGCAAGGAGAAATTGGCCGGAGTCCTGAAATACCACGTCATCCCCGGTCGCTTGTTGGCCGCCGACCTGAAGGACGGCCAGGAACTGACGACTGCCAACGGCGAGAAGCTGAAAATCTCGGTGAAAGACGGCAAGGTGATGGTGAGCAACGGCAAAGACGCCCCCGCTACCGTGCAGATTGCTGATGTGATTTCGAGCAATGGCGTAACGCACGTAATCGACGGCGTGGTGTTGCCCTTGGCCAAGTAGCGCCAGCGGCTGCGTCTACCCGAGGAGGCGTCATTGTGAGCGCAGCGTGGCAATCTTTCCTCTCCTTGTGACTGGCCTTGTAATGTGACTAGCCCCGGCTCTGCTCTGAGTCGGGGCTTTTTCATGGGCGTGTCGCGCCTCAAGGTTGGTCGCGCGGAGGGGAGGGCTTGCCACGCTGCGCTCGCAATGACGCCTCCTTAGGTAGCGCTAAGCCATTGGGCTAATGCCGGTTGTCTTCGCCCGCCAGCATGCTCAGGTAGCTGTCGTAGCGAGGCAGCGCAATGCGGCCCTGGTCCACGGATTCGCGCACGGCGCAGCCGGGCTCGTGGGTGTGCTGGCAATTATGGTAGCGGCACTGATTGAGCAACGCGCGCATTTCCGGGAAGTAGCCGGCCAACTCGGCTGGCGGCATGTCTACCAATCCCAGCTCTTTGATACCCGGCGTATCGATAATGTATGTGCCGGCGCGTACTTCCAGCATTTCGGCGAACGTGGTAGTGTGTACTCCTTTGTCCGAAAACTCGCTGATTTCGGCGGTTTTCAAATCCAAGTCGGGCACCAGCGCATTAATGAGCGTGCTTTTGCCCACGCCCGAATGGCCCGCCAGCAGACTGACTTTGCCATCGAGCAAGTGGTCGATTTCGGCTACCCCTTCGCCCGTGGTGGCGGCGCAGGTGCGGCTGGGGTAGCCCAGGCTGGCGTACATCCCCGCGATTTCGGCTTGGTAGGCAAAGCCGTCCTCGTCGTACAAGTCCGTCTTATTGAAAAGTAGTGTGACTGGTATGTGGTACGCTTCGGCAGTGACCAAAAACCGGTCGATGAAGCCGAAGGACGTCGCGGGCGAAACCAGCGTGACCACCAGCAGCGCCTGGTCGAGGTTGGCCGCTACGATGTGCACGTGGCCGGTTTTGTGCACCGAGCGGCGCACGATGTAGTTGCGGCGGGGCACAATGTGGGAGATAACTGCGGCCCCTTCGGCCTGCGCCTCCACGGCAAATTCCACGTGGTCGCCTACTGCCAGCGGATTGCTCGCTTTCAAGCCCTTTATCTTGAATTTGCCCCGCAGGCGGCACCGGTAGAGCTGCCCCGTAGTGCCGCGCACCACATACCACGAGCCTGTAGATTTGACCACAGTGCCCTGCAAGAGTTCACCGGAAACGAAAGGCGGAGAGGAAGTTGGCGTCATGCGAGGGTGGGCGCGGGGAGCGCGGCCATGATGGTGCGGGTGGCGCCGGCCTGGCCGTGCACATAGTCCAGGACGGTGTCTTGGAGCCGCAGGCGGGCGGCGTCGTCATGCCACAGGTAGGAGAAAGCCCGGTCCATTTCGGCGGCATTGTGCACGGGGAAGGCGCACTTAAGCGCGACCAGTTCCACCGCCTCCTGAAATTTGGTGTACGTAGGACCGAAGAACAGCGGGAGTCCAAAAGCCGCGGCTTCCAGCGTGTTGTGCAGCCCTTTCCCAAAAGCCCCCCCGATGTAGGCGTAATGGCCAAATCGGTACAATTGGCTCAGCAGCCCCACGTTGTCAAACAGCAGTACGCGAGCCTGCGCAACGGAAGCGGCATCTGCCGCGGAATAGCGTTGTACCTGCCCCGGGAGTGCCGTTTCCACGAGACGCAGGTTCGTTTCCGTGACTTCGTGGGGGGCCACCAACACGCGCAACTTGCCGTGGTAGCGCTTGAGCAAGGGCAGGAGCACGGGCAGGTCCTCGGGCCAGCTGCTGCCCACCACCAGCACCGGCGCTCCATCGGCCACAAAGGCATCGACCAGGGGCAGGTTTCGGGGTGGGGCCGCGGCCGTTGCCACCACGGTGTCGAAGCGGGTGTCGCCGGCCACGCTCACCTTCGTGAGCCCGGCACTCCGCAGGAGAGCGGCGGATGATTCGTTCTGCGTGAATATGTGCGAAAAACGAGACAGAATTTGTCGGAAGAAACCGCCCCAGGGTTTGAAAAACACCTGGTCGGGCCGGAAAATGGCCGACACCACCACGGCCGGAATGCCCCGCCGACGGGCTTCGGTCAGGAAATGATACCAGAATTCGTACTTCACAAATACGACCAGCTGCGGCTGCACGGCCTCGAGAAAGGCGCGGGCGTTGCGGCGAGTGTCCAGCGGCAGGTAAAAGATGTAGTCGGCCCCGGGCCAGTTCTGGCGGATTTCGTAGCCGGAAGGCGAGAAAAACGTGAGCACCAGCTTGGTGCCGGGGTGGGCTTGGCGGTAAGCTTCCAGCAGCGGCCGGCCTTGCTCAAACTCGCCCAGCGACGCGCAATGGAACCACACCCGCGGCGCCGGGTCGGCCCCGACGGTGCTGGCAATGTGGTGTAGCAGGCCACGCCGGCCCGCCACCCACGCGGCCGCTTTGGGCACAAAGGGCGCAGCCAGGCGCAGCAGCAGGCCGTAGAGGCCAAGGGCAATATCGTAGAGGAAAAGCAAGGTCCAAAATTACACAATGCGGGCCCATTGTGCGCTCTGGGTTGGCTTTATGACTTGCTTGCGGGCTCCCAGTCGACGGGGCACACCTCGCCGTGCTTCTCGTAATGCTGCAACGCATCCACGATGCGCAGGGCCTCGTTCAGGTGCCGGCCCAGGGGCCGGTCGTTCACCAATTGGTGGCGCACGATGCCGTCGCGGTCGATGAGAAAGAGGCCACGATACGCCACCGGCGAGCCCGTGAAGGTCATTTCTCCTTGGTCGCTGTAGTCGTAGTAGCCTCCGAGCACGTCGTAATTTGACGAGATGGTTTTAGTGGCATCAGACACCAGCGGGTACTTCACGCCGAAAATGCCGCCGCGCTCACGGGGCTGCAGTTGCCAGGCCAAGTGCGACTGGTGCGAGTCGGTGGAGCAGCCCACCACGGCCACCCCGCGTTTCTCAAACTCATCGAGCCGGTCTTGGAAAGCCAGGATTTCAGTGGGGCATACCTGGCCAAAGTCAGCAGGGTAGAAGAAGAACATCACGTATTTCTTGCCCAAGTAGCGGTCCAGAGAAAATTCTTCTTCGAAGGTGCCGTCAATGACGGCCGTGGCTTTAAAGGAAGGGGCGCGCTTGCCCACGAGAACTGACATGTTGTTGGGTGATGAGGTGAGATAGGAATGAAGTGAGGCAGTGAGAAGGAAATGGGTAGCGAGGCGTTGGTTACGCAAAAAAGCTTCGAGCAACCGAATTCAGGGTTTTTACCCCATCACCTTCTCGTCCCATCGCCTACTTCCCCGTAAACTCGGGCTTGCGCTTTTCGACGAAAGCCGCCATTCCTTCCTTCTGGTCTTCGGAAGCGAAGGTGAGGTAGAAGTTCTTGCGCTCAAAGTGCAAGCCCTCGTCCAAATGCGTTTCGAACGCTCGGTTTACCGACTCTTTGGCCAGGCGCGCGGCCACCGGCGACATGGCCGCAATGCTGGCCGCCAGCCGGTACGCTTCCTCCAGGAATTGCCCCACCGGCACCACGCGGTTCACCAGCCCCACGCGGTGCGCTTCCTGGGCCGAGATGAACTCGCCGGTGAGCACCATTTCCATGGCTTTGGCCTTGCCCACAGCGCGCGTGAGGCGCTGCGTGCCGCCCGCGCCCGGCATGGTGCCGATACGGATTTCGGGTTGCCCGAACTGTGCCGTTTCCGAGGCCACCAGCATGTCGCAGGTCATGGCCAGCTCGCAGCCACCGCCCAGCGCAAACCCCGACACGGCCCCAATCAGCGGCTTGCGGAACTTGCGAATCTGGTCCCAGGTGCTGAACTGGTCGGTGATGAGCATGTCGATGGCCGTCTTGCCCGCCATCTGCTTGATGTCGGCGCCAGCGGCAAAGGCCCGCTCGTTGCCGGTGATGATGACCACGCGCACGGCGGCGTCTTCGTCCAGGGCCTTGAGCGCGTCGCGGATTTCCTGCATCAGCTGCAGATTCAGCGCGTTGAGCTCTTTGGGCCGGTTGAGCTGAATCAGGGCGACGCCAGGGCGGGATTGTGGGGTAACGAGAATGAATTCCATGGGAGTGGATGGAGTTTGTTTTGTCTTAATGAACGTCCTGCTTATCGGCGTCCGCGCAGCCGAATCCTCTGTGTTGCGCGACTAAACCAGACAAGTGAATTGCTCTCGCAGGAGAGATGCTGCGACAAGCTCAGCAGGACCGTTAGGCGGTGCACACGAATTGAAAGGTATTCCGGGTGCGCTGCTCCAGCAGTAAGTGTTTGCCCACGGTGAGCTGCGCCAGGCTGGCCGGCGTGTAATTCTTGATGGTGAAAAGGGTCAGGCCGGTGTTGTAGTGCAGCGTGAACTGCTCGCGCAGTAAATCCAGCAGCAGATTGACGCGGCGTTCTGAAAAATCAGTGCACACCGAAAAACTAATGGCCGAATTCTGCATCACGTTAATTTTAAGCTTGGCCTGAGCCAGCGCCCCAAAAATCACCTCCAGGTTTTCCTCGGAAACAAAAGCGAAATCTTTGCTTGAAAAGGAGAGGAGGCACTGGTCGGTTTTGCGGATGTAGGCCGGGGCCAGCGTGGGGTGTTGGCAGTCGTGAATGAGCGTGCCGGGCGCTTCCGGGTCCAGAAAAGACTTAACCCGCAGCGGAATGCCGCGGTCGGCCAGCGGCTTCAGCGTCTTAGGATGAATAACGGACGCTCCATAGTAGGCCATTTCAATGGTTTCGCGGTAGCTGATTTCGGAGTAGCGCACCGTGTCGGGGAATATCTTGGGGTCGGCGTTGAGCAAGCCTGGCACGTCCTTCCAAATGGTCACGCTCTCAGCTCGCAGGCAATAGGCAAGGATGGCGGCCGTGTAGTCGGAGCCCTCGCGGCCGAGGGTGGTGGTGCGGCCATCTGAGGCTTGCCCGATAAAACCTTGGGTCACCACAGGCACCTGCGCCATCGGCGGGCCACCTTTTGTGCGCAACATACCCCACAGGGCAGCTTCGGTGTCGGCCCAATTCACGCGGGCCTCGCGCCACGTCTGGTCAGTTCGAATCAGCCCCCGAGAATCCTGCCAGTTTGTCCCCAAAGCCCAGGCAACGATGCGCGACGAGAGGAGTTCTCCATAACTCACTACTTGGTCATATTGCTGGTCGTAGTCGGCAGGGGCGAGTTGAATTTGCCGCAAATGCTGCCGAAGCTCGTCCAAGTATTCATTCAGGACAATGTCAACTTCCCACGCTTCCAATAGAGCACCAGCCACTGTGCGGTGGAATTCTTCCAGCTCGCCGAGCTTTAATCTGTATTCCTCGCCCCGATACGCCAAGTCATAAATCTCCTCCAGCGCATTAGTTGTTTTGCCCATTGCCGACACCACAATTAGAAGCGGCCCTTGGTGCATCTGCACAATCTTCTGAAGGTTTAAAATAGCGGCTGCATCTTTTACCGACGCTCCACCAAACTTGTATACCTGCAAATTTTCCATGGCCGGCAAAGGTAGGAGCGGCGGGAATCTTTGTCAGAACTGTAGGGCAAGCCGTCCGCTTCTTGCGAATAACCCGCGTGAAAACGGGTCGTCAAGCCACGGCGGAGGTTAAAAAAGGGCAATTTCCTACACCAAATGTTGCCCCCGGGCGAGTAGCTTTGTTGCCCGTTCCCGCCATCCCTATTTGCTAGCCTTATTATGGACCACAACAAATTGGCCCTGCCCGTCGGCACTACCCTCGACCGCTTCATCATGCGCAAGCAGGAAGATTTTCCCTACGCCACGGGAGAATTGTCGCAGTTGCTGCGCGACATTGCCCTTGCTGCCAAGATTGTAAACCGCGAAATCAACCGTTCGGGCCTCATCGACATTGCCGGCGCCTACGGCAACCGCAACGTGCAGGGCGAAGACCAGCAGAAGCTCGACGTCATTGCCAACATCCGTTTCATCCGGGCCTTGCGCAACGGGGGCGAGGTCTGCACCATCATTTCCGAGGAAGACGACGAGATGATTCAGACGGGCAACAAACAGGGCAAATACGTGGTGGCCATCGACCCGCTCGACGGCTCGTCGAACATCGACGTGAACGTGAGCATCGGCACCATCTTCAGCATTTACCGGCGCGTGTCGCCCACGGGCCGCGAAGGAACCGCCGCCGACTGCCTGCAGCCCGGCACTCACCAAGTGGCGGCCGGCTACGTCATCTACGGCTCCAGTACCATGATGGTGTACACCACCGGCAACGGCGTCAACGGCTTCACCTACGAGCATTCCTTGGGCGAATTCTTTCTTTCGCACCCCGACATCCAAACGCCCAAAACCGGCGCCATCTACTCCATCAACGAGGGCAGCTCCGACTCCTTCTCGCCCGGGGTGGCTGCTTTTGTAAAGCAGTGCAAAGACAGCAACTTCTCGGCCCGCTACATCGGCTCGTTGGTGGCCGACTTCCACCGCAACCTACTCAAAGGCGGCATTTACATTTACCCCGCCACGGCCAAGAGCCCGGAAGGCAAGCTGCGCCTCATGTACGAATGCAACCCGCTGGCATTCATCGTGGAGCAAGCCGGCGGCAAAAGCTCCAACGGCCAGCAGCGCACCATGGAAATTGAGCCCAAAACACCCCACGAGCGTTGCCCGGTGTTCATCGGCAGCAAAGAGCTGGTGGAAATGGCCGAGGCTAGCCTGGCCCAAGAGCAAGCTCCCACCAAAGAAGTCAAAGCCAAAGCAGCGGCCGCTAAATAAACGTTGCTGCCCAGGCACAAAAAAGCCGCTTCCGTACTTGGGAGCGGCTTTTTTGTGCCTGGGCAGGGCGGTTACTCGGCCTTCTTGCGGCTTTTCTTGGCGGAAGCCGCGGCTTCCGGGTTGCCTTCGGCCTCGGGGGCTTCGTCGGTGGCAGCTATCACGCCGCCGGTGCTCAGCGGCTCGTCGGCAGCCGGCTCAGTGGTGGCTTTGGCCGACTTGCGCTTGGCCTTCGGAGCCTCTTCTTCGCTGCCGGCCTCCTCGGAAGGGGCTTCCGCGGCGGCAGGGGCAGCCGCCTCCTGGTAGGGACGGAACTTGCTCACGATGCCGTACCAGCTGGCCAGCTTCTTAATGTCGGAGAGGTACACCCGGTCGCGGTCGTAGTCGGGAATAACGCCGGCCAGAAACTCGGTCAGCTCGCCTTCGCTCGACTTCGGCGTAACCGGCGAAGCAGCGCCGTGCTTTTGGTAGATGCGCTCAAACACTTCCGTCAGCGGCACGGTCTCCTCGGGGTCTTGGGTGTAAATGGAGATTTCCGACAGCAACGATACTTTGTTGCGAGCGGGGGCCAAGGTGCGAGTGGCTTTTTCATCCAGGCTTTCCACCAGCACGCCGTGGCGCGCGGCGCGCACCAGGCGGTACAGGCCGGGCATGCCGCTGATAGCGGCCAACTCTTGCAATTCGTAAGGCATCTTGTAAAAATAAAAATGAAGAATGAGAACGAAGAATGAGGAATGAAAAGCTGGGTTGCCCCAATTTCTCATTCCTCATTCTTCGTTCTTCATTCAAAAGTACGCTATTGTCCGCCTTCGGTGGCGTTCGAGCCCGTTGCGCCCAGCTTGAACACGATGGGCAGGCTGGTCAGAATTGGGTACTCGGGCTTCTTGAATTTCAGCAGCCGCACCACGCGCAGGGCTTCTTCGCCGGTGCCGCCGCCCACCTGCTTCACCAGCTTCACCCCGGACATGGTGCCATCGGGGTTTAGCGTGAAGCTCACAATGCACTGGCCCTGAATGCGGTTGCGCTTGGCCAGCAGCGGGTACTTCAACTCGCTGGCGATGAAGGCGTACATGGCCTCTTGGCCACCTTCGTAATATTCAGCCACCGGAATGACCTTGCCGGCCGAACCGATGCCCGTGCCTTTGGTGGCCTGGGTGGGGGCAGCGGGAGCGGTGTTGGGGGCGGTTTGGGCCGCGGCGGGGGCCGCGGCAGCCAGCAGCAAGCCCAGGGCCAGCTGCGAGGAAAGTAATTTGGTCATGCGTAGGAAAATGGGGCGGGGAAAGGGGAATAATGAATAAGGGCCCAACGTGGACTGGCCCGCAGATGGCAATTTAAGGGCCAATTTACGCACCGGTCGTGGCATCGGGCACCCACTGTTGGTTGATGTCGTCGATGAAGGCGAGCACCTCTTCGCGCCCCAGGCCGGTTTCGGCCGACGTTTGGAAATAGCGGGGCAGCTCGTCCCAGGTTTCGCTCATCTTCTGTAAATAAGCAGTCAGCAACGCCTTGGTTTGCGCCGTCGACTGCTTGTCGGTCTTCGTAAAAATCATGACGAAAGGAATGCCCTCCTCGCCGAGTTTTTCCATGAATTCCAAGTCAGCTGCTTGGGGCGAATGGCGCGAATCAATGAGCACGCACACACACAGCAAATTGGGGCGGTGACGCAAATAGTAGTTAATCATCTTGGCCCATTCGGCGCGCGACGTTTTGCTGACTTTGGCGTAGCCATAACCTGGCAAATCGACCAAGTACCACGCATCGTTTATAACGAAATGATTAATTAATTGAGTCTTGCCGGGCGATGCCGAAGTCTTGGCCAACCCGTTGCGTCCCGTTAGCATATTAATAAGAGAGGATTTGCCCACGTTGGAACGACCAATAAAGGCGTATTCGGGCATAGTGGGGGCAGGGCAAAGCTCAGCGCGGGAATTACTGGTCAGAAAGCGGGCATCACGAATAATCATCGACAAGCAGGAAATGGTAAAAAAGAACGGAGCGCAAAATTACGTCCGAAACCCGGCGGGCATCCGCCAACTAAAAACGCCCCGGAGGATTGCTATTTCACAGGTGCGTCTATATTTGCGCGGTCTGCACTGAAGTTGGATGGGCGCGAACTGACGTACTAGTGGGCTGCAAACCGGCTAAAAAGTTCCTTTAAACCGCACTTGTAAGCAAAAAACCTATCTTTGCCCGAAATCAGTAATTAACACGACACTATTAATTAGGCGAGTTGCTGCTGTTTGCTACGGTTACCTTCTGCGCTAATGGGCATTAACGGGCATTAACGGGCATTAACGGGCATAAAAGCCTAACCCTGGTGTAGTTTTTCAGTATAAGCCCAAGATATCGAGTAGCTGCTTCTTACTATCTGCCAGCGGCCTTTTCCTCTTACAACCCTTCAAGAATCTTTTTTTTCCAAAAATCTCCTCCAATGGACAACTTATCCAGAAGGTTACTGCAAGCGTCATGCGCCGTTGCCCTCACTGCAGCTGTTGCCGCTCCGGCCCAGGCGCAAAGCACGCGTAAGGACCTGAAAACCGGCAACAAGTTCTTCGAGCAGGAAAATTACCGGGCTGCGTTGCCGTATTACGAAAAGGTACTGGCCAAAGACCCGAATAACGCCAAGGCATTGTTCAACGCGGGTATTTCCTATATGTCGTTCGACAAAGAGAAAGCCAGCGACTACATCTACAAAGCCCAAAAGCTGAAGCCGAAGGTGTCGAAAGACGTGGAGTACTGGCTCGGCCGCGTAGACCACCTCAACTACAACTTCGACGAGGCCGTAGCCCACTTCCAGGCCTACAACGCCACGCTGAAGAAGAACGACCAGCGCAAGGAAGAACTCGCGCAGCTGATTCAGCACAGCAAGAATGCCAAGCAGCAGTTCAACTCGCCGAAGGACATTTTTGTGAAGAACCTGGGCCCCACCATCAACACGCAGTTCTCGGAGCACAGCCCCGTGATTTCGTCTGATGACAAAATGCTCATCTTCACCTCGCGCGGCGAGAACGTGACCGGCGCCGCCGGCAAGCCCAGCGACAAGAAAAACAAGAGCATCGCGGCCGATGGCGAGTATTACGAAGACATCTTCGAAGCCAAGCGCGTGGACGACGAGAACTGGGAGAAGCCCCGCTCGCTGAGTGGTGTGCTCAACGGCAAAGGCCACGACGCCTCGACCCAGTTGTTCGACAACGACACCAAGCTGTTGATGTATCGCAACGACAACAACGGCGACATTTTCGTGGCTGAGAAAGGCCCGACCGGCGAGTGGACTGCGCCCAAGCCCTTGGGTGGCAACATCAACTCGAAGTCGTACGAAGGCGACGCCTACATCACGCCCGACGGCAAGACGCTGTACTTCGCTACGGGTCGTTATTCGGAAGACGGCACGCTCGACTTGTACGTGGCAACCCGTCCGGACGCAACCAGCGACTTTGGCCCGGCCAAGTCGATGGGCGGTGCCATCAACACCAAGTACGACGACGACAGCCCCTACATCAGCAAGGACGGCAAGACGCTGTACTTCTCGTCGCGCGGCCACAACACGATGGGCGGCTACGACATCTTCAAGTCGGACTTCGACAGCGTAGGCCGTCGTTGGGGCCAGGCCCAGAACATGGGGTACCCCATCAACACGCCGGACGATGACTCCTACTACCGCCTGAGCCCCGATGGCTCGTACGCTTACCTGAGCAGCTATCGCATCGGGGGCTACGGTGAAAAGGACATCTACACCATCAACTACATCAAAAACGCCAACATCAAGGGCCAGGTGTTCTCGTCGAAAGACAGCACGACCGTGATTCCGGGCGTGGAGTTGGTGTTCAGCGGTGCGCAGGCCGACAAGACGGCGCTGAGCTTCCGCGACATCACCAAGACCGACGGTTCTTACCAGGTGGCCGTGCTTTCGGGCCGTACCTACCAGGTGGCCGTGAGCAAGGATGGCAAAAACATTGAAACGCAGGAATTCCCCGTGCCGGTGTCGACGAATGACTCGACCACCATCGTGAAGAATTTCTACGTGAACTACATCGACACGACCAGTGCGCTGTTTGCCACCAAGAACATCTACTTCGACACCGACAAGTACAAACTGCGTCCGGAGTCGATTACCACGCTGAACGAAATCAGCCAGGTGCTGACGGCACAGCCCGGCATTTCCATCTCGGTGGAAGGCCACTGCGACTCGCGCAACACCGACGAGTACAACATGGTACTCGGCCAGAACCGCGCCGACGCCGCCGTGAACTACCTGAAGAAGCAGGGCATTGCCGAAACCCGCATGACCACCGTGAGCTATGGCGAGCGTCGTCCGGCTGCGCCGAACGATTCGCCCGAGAACATGCAGCTTAACCGCCGCGACGAGTTCAAGGTAGTGGGCGGCACGCCGACATCCAGCACCGATGCTGGCGCTACGGGCACTGGCATGGGTGCCGGCGCTACTACGACCACCGATGCTTCCTCGACCACCACGACCACGGCTGCTCCGCTGACCCCCGGCAAGAGCAAGGTGAAAATGGCCGACGGCACCAAGGTGAAAACCAAAGTGGACGAGGACTCGGACAAAGTGAAGGTGAAAACCAAGAGCACCGAAGGCGACACCAAGACCAAAACCAAAAACGGTGAGTTGGATGGCAAAGCCAAAGACGCCAGCGGTGAGAAAACCAAAATCAAGACCAAAGTCGAGTAGTCGCTTTCGTCTGTAAATAGGGAGCGGGCCGGGCACATTGTCCGGCCCGCTTTTTTGTGCCCCACCCGGTGGCGGACACTTTTCCGGGACTTTCCCTAACAAAGCTGCCCGGTTAGGCGTTGGGGGAGAACAATTTTCCCGCTTCATTCCCGTTCTTTGCGCCTGCTCATGGCCGTATTACCCTACAAAGACAATTCCGCCGATAAGAAATCGCAGGTTGCCCAGATGTTTAATTCCATCGCCGGCAAATACGATTTCCTCAACCACTTTCTCAGCGCGGGTACCGACATTTATTGGCGGCGCAAAGCGGTAGACGAGTTGAAAGACCTGCGCCCGGCGCGCATTCTGGACATTGCCACCGGCACCGCGGATTTTGCCATCGAAACCTTGCGCACGGCTGCTGCCGACGCGCACGTGACCGGCGTGGACATCTCGGAAGGCATGCTCGAAGTGGGGCGGCGCAAACTGGCGGCGAAAGGGCTGGGGCACCGCATTCAACTAGAGTTAGGCGACTCCGAGAACTTGCCCTTCGCCGACGGCGAGTTTGACGCCGTGACGGCTTCCTTTGGCGTTCGCAACTTTGCGCACCTGGAAGCCGGGCTGGCCGAGATGCGCCGCGTGCTGCGGCCCGGTGGCAAACTCGTTATTCTTGAATTCAGCAAGCCCACGGCGTTTCCGCTCAAGCAAGCGTATAATTTTTATTTCCGTCGGGTGCTGCCCGTGTTTGGGAAGATGATTTCCAAAGACCAATCGGCGTACACCTACCTGCCCGCCTCGGTGCAGGCTTTCCCCGACGGCTCCGACTTCCTGGCAATCCTAACCAAGGTCGGTTTCAAAGAACCTGCATGGCAACCACTCACATTCGGCATCAGCTCCATTTACACCGCGCACAACTAAAGCGCCTTGCATTGCTGGGCTTGGTTGCGCTGCTGCTGCCCACGGCCGCACAGGCGCAGCGAAAAGCCTCGCGGGCCAACCGCGGGAAAAACGGCACTTTTAAGTCCATCACGGTTGACAACCTGCCCGGCTATGACGAGCGGTGGTTTCACCCGGGCATGTACATTTCCATCACCGGTTCGCGGTTGGCCATCGAGCAGTCGCAGCGGTACATCAACCAAGGCAACGTCACGGCCAATTCCATCTACAGCCCCACGTTGGGCGTGGGCTTCATTGGCGACGCGCGGTTGGGGCCGCCCGAGTCGCCGTTCATTTTGCGGTTTGCGCCGGGGGTAAGTTTCCTCACCCGCCAGGTGGAATTTACCTCGCGGAACTACCCAAATCCGGACTCCATCGTGACGCAGGAAATCACGTCGACGGTGATAAACTTCCCCTTGCTGCTCAAGTACCAGTCGGACCGGCGGCGCAACGCCCGCCTGTACATGATTGCGGGCCTGAGCCCCGCTCTGACGGCCAGCACCCGCCGCAGCGACCCCATGAAAAACCAGCTCCAGGCGGTAGGCACCGACCTGACGCTGGAGTACGGGGTGGGGTTGGACCTATTTTACCCGTTGTTCAAGTTGGAGCCGGAGCTGCGTTTTTCGCACGGCTTGCGCAACTTGCTGGTGCCAAACAACGACGTGTTTTCCCGGAGCCTGCAGCGGATGAGCACCAATTCGGTGACGCTCTACATCAATATTCAAAACTAGCGCGGAGCAACCTGCGACGAAACGGCATGGTCAGGTCATCCAGGCCTTGTTGAGGCTGTGTTCGCCCGGGTTGCCCAGAACAGCTTTATGAAAACGGCATTCATTACCGGGGCTTCTTCGGGTATTGGCCGGGCCACGGCAGTGGCCTTGGCAGGGGCAGGCTTTGAGGTGGTCATAACGGGCCGGCGGCGCGAGCGGCTGGAGGAGCTGGCGGCCCAGCTGAAGCCAGCGCCGGTGCATATTTTGGTGTTTGACGTGCGCGACCGGGCCGCGGTGCAAGCAGCAGTGGCTACGCTTCCGGAGGCCCTGCAAGCGCCTGATGTGCTGGTGAACAACGCCGGCGGCGCGCACGGGCTGGCCCCCATCCAAGCCGGCGACCCTGCCGATTGGGACCACATGCTGGATGCCAACGTGCGCGGCCTGCTAAACGTGACGCACGCGCTGCTGCCGGGCATGACGGCCCGGCAAACCGGCTTCATTGTCAACGTGGGCTCTATTGCGGGCCAGGAGGCCTATGCCAATGGCAACGTGTACTGCGCCAGCAAAGCGGCCGTGGGCATGCTCACCAAAACCATGCGGCTCGACCTGCTGCCCACCGGCGTACGCGTAGCCGAAGTGAACCCGGGCGCGGTGGAAACCGAATTTTCGCAGGTGCGCTTCAAGGGCGACGAAGCGCGCGCCGCCAAGGTGTACGAAGGCTTCGAGCCGCTCCGGCCCGAGGACGTGGCCGAAATCATCGTCTTTATGGTAACGCGGCCGCCCCACGTCACCATTGCCGAAGTGCTGGTGCTGGCCGGTGCGCAAGGCGCGGCTACCACCATCGTGCGTCGGTAACCTGTCGCTGTCGCAATAACTCAAGTAGCTTCCGCCAGTTGGGCCAGCACCTCGCGGTCGAGCTCGTGCTTGCCGGCGAAGGTGATTAGGCGGGGCGTGGCTCCGTGTTGGCGAAGCAATTCTTGCTGTTCGGTTACCCGCTCGGGGCTCAGGTATTCGTCTTCGGTGCCCACGACCAGGGCGAGGGGCAGCTGCTGAAGCAGCCGCTGCGCCGCGGTGGCTTCGAGGTCTTCGGGGAAGCCTCCGGCCCAGAGAATGAGCTGAGCGGGCCGAAAGTTGGCTTGGCTCAGCCAACGGCTAACGGTGGCCGTGCCCTGGGAGAAGCCCAGAACGGTAACGCGAACATCCGGTGGGCAAGCGGCCAGCACCGTGCTGGCAAGTTGATTGAGAAAGCCGATGTGGTCGTCTATTTCGGCGAGGCGGTCGTCGCGCGTCATCCAGCTGGCGCCCACGCGGCCGCCGTTGCCGCTGAGGTAGAAGCGGGAGAGGCCTTCCGGAGCAATGACGACGGTGGCCGGGTCGGCTTGATTGAGGAAGGCGAAATGCCGGGAGAAATAGGCGGCCAGCTGCCCGTAGCCGTGGCAAACAAACCACACCCGTCGGGTGCGCTCCGACAGCTCACCGAGTTGATAATAGCGAGCCGTGCGCGTGACCGCAAGGTGATGTTCTGTCATAGTAGGCAGAAGTTACTGGGGCGCATTCGTAAAGGGAAGTGGCGGCCAGGTGCTACCGGGAGTACTTCGCTTACGGCCGGGGCAGGTCGTTGGGCGAAAAGTTGAATGGCATCAACGCAGTCAGCGAATCGAAGCGCAGGATGGTGCCCTCGCGGCTGGGCAGCAGCAACGAGATGGCCTGGCCCTGCCGGGCTTCGTATTCGAGCATCACCTGGCGGCAGGCGCCGCAGGGAAGGGCCGGCCCGAACTCACCGTTGACCGGCCGAGCGGCTACGGCCATGCCCACAATGGGCGGGTGGTTGGGCTGGTTGGCCGCCAAGCCAAACAAGGCCGTGCGTTCGGCACACAGGCCCGAGGGGTAGGCAGCATTCTCCTGGTTGGTGCCCCGAAATATGGTGCCATCGGCCAGCAGCAGCGCCGCTCCCACCTGAAAGCCGGAATAGGGAGCGTAGGCGTGGGCCGTGGCTTCGCGGGCGGCCTCCCAAGTGGCTCGTTCGGCAGTGGTTAAGTCGGTGGCGGTGTCGAGCTCTTCGTACGATAGGAGTTGCTGACGGGGAATGCGGGCCATGCAGTGAGAATAAGCGGGCGGCGAAGGTAACGACGCTGCGCTTAATGAAGAATGGGGAATGAGCAATGAGGAATTAGCGAACGGCTCGACCGCCAATTCTCCGTTCTTCATTAAGCGCAGCGTTATTTTGCCGCATGACTACCCGCCTATTATTGCTCGGCGCCGGCCGCTCGGCTTCGACCCTGATTGAATACTTGCTGCGCCACGCGCCCACCGAGCAGTGGTTTTTGACGGTGGCCGATGCCAACCCGGCCCACTTGGCGCCGGTGCTGGCCGCCCATACCGAGTACGCGCGGGCAGTGCCGTTTGACCTGGAAAACGAGCCGCTGCTGGAAGAGCTGGTAAGCCAGGCCGACGTGGTGATTTCCATGCTGCCCGCGCTGCTGCACCCCGTGGTGGCCCAGGCCTGCGTGCGCCACGGCCGCCACTTGGCCACGGCCAGCTACGTAGGCCCCGACATTGCGGCCCTGCACGACGCGGCCGTAGCGGCCGGCGTGACGCTGCTGATGGAGTGCGGGCTCGACCCTGGCCTCGACCACATGTCGGCCATGCGGGCCATCGACCACATCCGGGCGCGGGGCGGCTATGTCACCTCCTTCAAATCGTACTGCGGCGGACTGCTCGCGCCGGCTGCGGAGGGCGACAACCCCTGGAAATACAAGTTCACCTGGAACCCGCGCAACGTGGTGCTCGCCGGCCAAAGCACGGCCAAGTTCCTAGAGAATGGCCATCTCCGGTTTATTCCGTACCAGCAGCTGTTCGGGCGCACCGAGGCGGTGACCGTGCCCGGCTACGGCGAGTTTGAAGGCTATGCCAACCGCGACTCGCTGAGCTACCGCGCGCCGTATGGCCTGGAGGACATCCCAACCATTTTGCGCGGCACCCTGCGCCGGCCCGGCTATTGCGCCGCGTGGCAGGCCCTGGTGCAGCTGGGCCTCACCGATGACTCGGTGAACCTGGGAAATGCCGAAACCATGACCTGGGCCGAACTGGTGGAAGCCTACTTGCCCACTTCTTACGTGCCGCACCTCGATTTGTCGTTGCGGCTGGCCACTTACCTCCGCCTCAACCCGATGGGGGAAGAAATGGGGCGCCTGAATTGGTTGGGGCTGTTTTCTGACCGCCGAGTGGGCCTCGCCAACGCTACGCCCGCGCAGTTGCTGGAGCGCCTGCTGGCCGAAAAATGGCAGCTTCAGCCCCACGACCACGACCTGATTGTGATGCAGCACCTGTTCGAATTCGAACTGGACGGGGCCACCCACCAGCTCACCTCGTCGCTGGCCGTGGTGGGCGAAGACGCCACGCACACGGCCATGGCCCAAACCGTCGGCCTGCCCCTGGGCATGGCCGTGCGCCGCCTGGTGCGGGGCGAAGTAGCCCAGCGCGGGGTGCTCATCCCGGTGGCCGCCAACCTGTACGAACCCATCTTGGACGAACTGGCCGCCGACTATGGCATCAGCTTCACCGAGGAAGAACGTTAGAATGAAGCCTCAGCCGGACTCAGCACCCCCCGCTTTCATGCAAGGACTACGGGCCTACCTACTAATAAGAAGCTTGCTGGTGGGCCGCCTGCTGCGCGAAGTGGGTTGGGTGCGGCTCTTGCTGCTGGCGCCAATGCTGGCCGCAGTCGTTGGCCGAGCCTTGTTTATGGCGGCCGGCCACCCGCAGGGGCGCTGGGCTGTGCCCTTCGCCGTGGTGCTTTTGCTGGGCTCGGCGCACCGGCAGCGGACGGACCTGCGGTTTTTGGCGGGCTGTGCCCTGCACTACCGGCACTGGCTGGCCGCGGAATATGGCTTGTGGGCCCTGCCGGCGGCGACGGTTTTGGCCTTTTTCTCCGCTTGGGGAGCTGCAGCGCTCACGCTTTGTTTGGCGCCCTTGGCCGCTTGGGCCCCGGCCGCCAGCCATTCCGACAACGTGCGCACCCGGATTTCGGGCCTGGTGCGCAGCGAGGCTTTTGAGTGGGTGAGTGGCTTGCGGGCGGGCGGAGCTTGGGCGTGGCCGGTGCTGCTGGCCGGCGCGTTGTGGTGGCATGACATGCCGCTGGCCCCAGTATTCGGCTTGGTTGGGTGGCTGTTTGTGGTGGTGAGCTGCTACGGCGTGCCCGAACCGCTCACCATGTTGGCGGTGGGGGCTCGAAGCCCGCGGCAGGTACTGCGCCGGCCCTTGCTGCTGGGCCTGACCTATGCGGCCCTGACGGCTGCGCCGTTTTGGTGGCTGCTGGCGGCGGGGCCCGTAGGCGTTGCGGGCGCCGTGGCGGTAGCCGCGATTTGGTTGGGGACGGTAGCGCTGCTCATCATGACGAAGTACGCTTTTTACCCCAACGCCACGCATATTCGCACCACGCAGGGCTTGCTGGTGAGCATTGCACTGCTATTGCCGGGCAATCCGGTGTACCCCGTGTTGCTGCTGGTGGCAGCCGGCGGGCTGGCGTGGCAGAGCCAACGCCGGCTAGCCGCAATACTGGGCGCTCAGCAACCACAGCAACATGCTTGAAGTTAATAATCTGCGCAAAGCCTACGGTTCCCAGGTCGTACTGCACGATGTTAGCTTGGCGCTGCGGCCCGGCACCATTCACGGGCTGGTTGGCGCCAACGGCGCGGGCAAAACCACCTTGCTCAATTGCCTGTACGGGCTGGAAACCGGCTTTTCGGGAACGGTGCGCACCGGTTCGGGGCGTCCGGTGCGGGAGCACACGGGCTTGCTGCCCTATGAGCCCTTTTTCTACCCGCGTCTCACGGGACGCGAGTATTTGGAGTTTTGCCTGCAGGCCCTGGGCCGGCCGTTGTTGGATTTCGGTCCTTGGAACCGCCTGCTGGAATTGCCCTTGGACCAGTACGCCGACGAGTACTCCGCGGGCATGCGCAAGAAGCTGGCCTTGCTGTCGCTGCTCGTCCAGGGGTTGGATTTCCTTATTCTGGACGAGCCCTTCAACGGGCTTGATTTGGAATCTAACTTGCTGCTGAAGAAAGTGCTGCGGCGCTTGCGCGACCGAGGCACCGGCATCTTGCTTACCTCGCACATCCTGGGTGCGCTCACCGAAACCGCCGACGAGATTACCGTATTGGTGGACGGGCGGGTGCAGCGCCACTACGTCGCTGCCGAGTTTAGCACCCTCGAAAACGACCTGCTGAACAGCTTGCACCGCGAGAAGCTGAGTCTGCTCGACGAACTGGTATAGCCGTACAGCCGCCGCTGCCCAGCCTTTAAAAAGCCAGGTAAAATCCCGTTAGCAACTGCCGAAACGCCTCCGAATACTCCGCGCCACCAGAGTCGTTGATTACCAATTCCGTTTCAGTGACGGCGCCTTGGTGAAGCCGAAAGCAGCTGATGTGCCGGGTGACGCGCCCGCCTACCCGATGCCGCACCGCCAGATGGGCCCCAAGGTGCAGACCATGGTTGCGGGCTTCTTCAGTAAAACGCGCCATCTCGGGCGGGGGCAGCAACAAGGTCAGGGTGCCACTGGGCAGCAGGAATTCGGCTGCAAAGGCCGCAAGCTCAGCAAACGACAGCGACGCCGCGCTTACGTGCCGGGCCGTGTTGCGCGCCGCATCGGCAGACGGCCAGGACTGCTGGAAGAACGGCGGATTGCACACAATGTGGCTAAACGGGGCGGGGCGGGTGGCGGCGTATTGCGCCAGGCTCAGCGCCCATACTTGCATGCGCGCGCCCCAGGTGCTACTGGCCGCATTGGCCGCCGCCTGAGCTGCTGCCGCTTGGTCAATTTCCACCGCCTCGATACTTACCGTGGGATGGCGCTGCGCTGCCATCAAGGCCAGCAGGCCCGTGCCCGTGCCAACGTCCAGGAGCCGCGTGGCGCCGGTGAGGTCGACCACAGCGCCAAGCAAGCAGGCGTCGGTGCTCACTTTCATGGCGCAGTGGCTTTGGTCGACGCGAAACTGCTGGAACTGGAAGTAGTCGTTGGGCACGGTTCTTAACGCACGGCGACGAGTTTACCGCCCTCAAACGCAAAGTAATGCGGCTCATTGCGGCCTTCCTCGTTCAGCAAACCGGTGAAAACGACCAGCTGGCTGTTCACGCGAAAATCAATGGGCTCAAAGTTTTCAGGTTTTTCGGGCAAGCGGGACGAGAACCAACAACACAGACTGCCGCCATCGAAATAGACACGGCCCGTTTCAACGTCGATAATTGCGCTGCTGAGGCATTCGGCGCCGCAGCCCCAGGCCGCCAGCACGTAGTGGCCAGCAAAATTGGGCTTTTGCCGGGCTGCTTCGCGGATGCGCGTTCGAAAGTACCAGGCGGCCGTGCCCGGAAGTAGCTTGGGGGCCACCGGCCGGCCGGTGCGCCGCACGGCCGCGGGGTAGTCGCTGAACGTTGGCGCCGGGGTTTGCCCCAAGCATGCCCCCGAAACGCACAGCGCCGCGAGCAACAAAACGAGTCTCATCGAAACCAAAGAATTAAAGCAGCGTCGCTTTGCTGATGGCCTCATAGCCTTCGTCCACCAGCAGGCCTTTCCCTAGGGCACTTTGCACGGCCAGCACGTCGCAACGCTCGTTTTCGGGGTGGCCGGCGTGGCCTTTTATCCAGTGGAAAGTGACTTTGCGCTGCCGGTAAATGCGGAGGAAACGGCGCCACAGGTCTTCGTTGGCTTTCTTGCCGAAGTCAGGCTTCTTTTCCCAGCCAAACACCCACTTTTTCTCCACCGCGTCGACCACGTATTTGGAGTCGGACACCACGCGGATGGGCAATTCGGGCCGGGTTACGGCTTCCAGGCCGACAATCACGGCCAGGAGCTCCATGCGGTTGTTGGTGGTGAGGCGGAAGCCCTGGGTGAGCTCTTTTTCGTGCACGCCGTAGCGCAAGATAGCCCCGTAGCCGCCCGGGCCGGGGTTGCCGCGGGCTGAGCCGTCGGTATACAATTGAATCATAAAGCGGGACTTGGGAACTTCGGGTCTTGGGGACTTGGGGTCTTCGGGTCTTGGATGAAGGGGCTGGATTCGCGAATACCAAGTTCCCAAGCCCCTAAGTCCCCAAGTTCCTAAAAACCAAGACCCGAAGCCCCTAAACTGGGTATTCCTTGGCGAAGAACTGCACTAAGGCTTCGAAGGCGGCGTCGGGCACGGCGGGGAAGTTGGCAATGCGCACGGTGGTGTTTTTGAGCGGGCCATAGCCACTGCCCAGGTGCAACCCGGCCTCCAGGGCTTTCTTCTTGATTTCCTCAATCTGGGCTGCTTCGCCTTTCAAGCCAATTACCGTGGTGGAGCGGGTTTCGGGGTTGGTGACGAAGGGCACGAGCGGCGTGGCTTGCTCGAAAAAGTCGTAGAGCTTCTGGGCGCGGTCGGCCAGGTGCTGGTGCACGGTTTTGATGGGCTCCCGGTCGGCCAGCACCCGGCTGAGCAGGTAAATGCCGAGGACGTTCGGCGTGTAGTTGGTTTGATGATTCAGCATCTGGGCCAGCATGGCGGGCAGGGCGTTGTAGTGCGCCCGGTCGTTCACCAACTTGGCTTGGGCCACGGCGCGGGGCGACAGTATCATCACGCCCAGCCCCGCGGGCAGGCCGAAGCATTTCTGCACCGACCCAAACCACACATCGGCCTTGATGTACTTCAAGTTGAGCCCCGCCAGCGAGCTGGTCGCGTCCACGGCCAGCAACGTGCCCCCGAGGCGGTTGTAGAGGTTCAGAATGAAGCCTTCCCGCAGCTGGGTGGCGGTGCTGGTTTCGTTTTGGGTGATGCACACCAAATCGGTTTCTTCGGACGAGAATGGGAGGGAAGCCACGTCGGGTACTTCGTCGAGCCCAAAAGACACGCCGGTGCTCGCCGGCCGAATGGCCTTGGCGTATTTCAGCCACTTCTCGCCAAAGTCGCCGTTGTACACATGAAAGCTGCGGCGCGGCGTGAGGCTCTGGGCCAGGATTTCCCAGCATTCGGTGGCCGAGCTCGTGAACAGGACCGTGAAGTCCTGCGGCACGTTGAGCTTGGCTTTGAAGTCGGCTACGGTCTGGCGCACCAGGCTGGTGACCTTTTCGGAACGGTGCGGGGCCGAGAGCCAGCCTTCGTCAAACGCATCGGTGAGGTACTGACGAACGGCAGGATAAACGGCCGCAGGCCCGGGATTGAAAGTATACATTGTCTGAACCACGGATTCTTCCGGATTTTTCGAATTGCACAGATGTTGTAGGCGCTTCGCTGCTGCTGAAAGCTACGGGAGGCTGCCCAAGCAGGAAGCGGGAGGAAGCGAGAACGAGCCAAAAGGGTGGCTTGGTACAAAGGTCGGAGGGGACCGCCCACAAAAAACGATACCCTCCGCAAAAGATGGCGCCAAAAAAGGTGCCCACAAAGTCCGTGCAAGTCGCCAAGTCCGGATGAATCCAGACTTGGCTCAGCCGTCCTTCGGGTCAGACGCGAAAGCCTACCCGCTTGGGCTGCTGGTTGACAAACCACTGCACGGCCAGCCGGTAGCTTTCCAGCCCGAAGCCGCTGATGCTGCCGGCGCAGTTGCGGCCCAGCAGGCTTTTCTGGCGGAAGTCTTCGCGGGCGTGCAGGTTGCTCAGGTGCACCTCCACCACGGGCGTGGCAATGGCGGCCACGGCGTCGGCCAGGGCCACGCTGGTGTGGGTGTAGCCCCCGGCGTTGAGCACGATGCCGTGGTGCGTGAACCCCACCTCGTGGAGCTTGTCGAGTATCTCGCCTTCGTGGTTGGACTGAAAATAGGTGAGCCGAAGGTCGGGAAAGGCCGCTTCCAGCTCCGGAAAGAAGTCATCGAAGGACCGGGTGCCGTAAATGCCGGGCTCGCGGCGGCCCAGCAGGTTCAGGTTGGGGCCGTTGAGGATGAGGATGTCCAATCTAATTATGAATTAAGAATTATAAATTATGAATTGGGAAAGTGTTTGGGTAGATTATTGGTTTTGGTCGAAAGCAGAATGCTGGAAAGCAGCTTGATGATGTCGATGTTATGGGTGTGGATAGAATCAAAAGCATCAGCAGGCAGAAAGTCATTGTCGTGCAAGGGACGCAGCCAGTAAGACGTTTCCCGGGCTTCCTTTGCCGCTATGTTGAGCTTGTTAACGAAGTCAGCGGTAGAACCAGCCGCCAATGCCTCTTCTACGTTGGCTTCAATGGAAGTGCCACTTCGAAGTAGTTGCTTCGACAGGACAAACTCGCGTTGCTCGCTTCCCAAATACCTATAGGCTTTGATAATACGCGAGGCGAAAGCATACGATTTCTGCTGGATGGCATTTTGCTTCATCTCGCAAATAACTCATAATTCATAATTCCCAATTCATAATTATTCTCAATGACTTGGCCCCAGGCAATTAAACAGTTCGACGGCTACCTGCGCCTCGAAAAGTCCCTTTCGCCCAATTCGGTGGAAGCCTACGTGCGCGACGCCACCAAGCTGCAGCAGTTCTTGCTTTTTGAGAAGCTGCACGTGGGCCCGCTGCAAGTCACCACGGCCGTGCTGCGCGACTTTCTGGCCACCCTGCAAGGGCTGGGGTTGAGCGCCACTTCGCAGGCCCGCACGCTCTCGGGCCTCAAAGCTTTCTTCAACTTCCTGATTATGGAAGACCTGCTGAAGCTGGACCCGACCGATACCCTGGAAGCCCCTAAAACCGGCCGCCACCTGCCCGATACGCTCAGCTACCCCGAAATTGAGCAGCTGCTGGCCGCCATCGACCTCAGCACCGACGACGGCCTGCGGGCCCGCGCCCTGCTCGAAGTCATGTACTCCTCGGGCCTGCGGGTGAGCGAGTTGTGCGACCTGCGCCTGTCCAATGTGTACGCCGACCAGGGGTTTGTGAAAGTGGTGGGCAAGGGCAACAAAGAGCGCCTCGTGCCCATTGGCCGCGAAGCCCTCAAGCACCTCAACTTCTACCTCAGCGGCGTGCGCGGCCACCTCGACATCAAGCCTGGGGCCGAGGATTTTGCCTTTCTCAGCCACCGCGGCCGGCCGCTGTCGCGCATCACGGTGTTCACCACGCTTAAAAGGCTGGCAGAGCAAGCGGGCTTGCGCAAAACCATCAGCCCGCACACCTTGCGGCACTCGTTTGCCACCCACCTCATTGAGGGCGGGGCCGACTTGCGGGCCGTGCAGGAAATGCTGGGCCACGCCAGCATCACCACCACCGAAATCTACACGCACCTCGACCGCGACTATTTGCGACAGGTTATTACCGAATTTCACCCACGTAGCTAGGTCCGCCACCGGCGAGTAGAGCACCGTGGCGTTCTGCTGGCCGTTTTCCGGGCCGGCGTGCGTAAATTTGGCCTTTATGCTTCCGTCGAATGGCAGACAATCGTTATAATAACCTTCCCGCCGGCTCCTCTGCCAACCGCCCTGCCGACCCGCGGCAGCCCCGGCGCAACGAGCCGCGCCCCGCCGCGCCGGCCCCCGAACCTGTGCCCGCCCGCCCCGAGCCGCGCCCGGCTGCCGCCAACGTGCCCAAAGCCGCGCGCATAGCTCCGGCCAACCAAAAGTCTGCGTCAGCTAAACCCGCTCGTGAACCCCGCGCCCCGCGGGGGCCGCTGCCCGGCGTCAGCAACGTGCTGGCCCTGTTGCGCGACCGTCGCTTTCACTTGTTTGTGGGCTTCGGGCTGCTGCTGGGTAGCTTGTACCTCACCATTGCCTTCACCTCTTTCCTGTTCACGGGGCACGCCGACCAGAGCGTGGTGGCCGCCATGGGCACCACCCCGGTGAAAGAGGCCGGGCAGGAGTCGGGCAACTGGCTGGGCTTGCTGGGCGCCTGGGCAGCTCAGTTGTTCATCTACAAGCTGTTTGGCGTGGCGGCGTTTGCCCTCATTCCCATCGTCTTTTTCCTCGGCTATAAGATTGTCTTCCGCACGGCCACCGTGTCGGTGAGCTACGTGCTGGCGCTGGGGCTGTTTGCCATGGCGTGGCTGAGCATTCTGCTGGGCTATGTGGTGGTGAGCCTGGCCACGCCCGGCGCCGACCCCGTGCTGGCTCATCGGCTCGATTTCTTGTGCGGTGGAGTCGGTTTTGAAGCTGCTTCCTGGCTCGACAGCCTCATTGGCTGGGGCACGGTGCTGCTGCTGGCTTTCGCCCTGATTTCGTTCGTTGTTTTCTTTTTCAACGTCACCAGCATTAACTTGGGTAGCTTCCGCCGCCTGGGCACCGAAGACGACCCCGAAGAAGACGCCGAATTGGAAGCCGAATTGGCGGCCGAGCAAGCGGCTGCGGCGGCCCCGGTGGCGCCAGCACCGGCCCGCTCGAAGCCCGCCCCCGTGCAGGCATCGGCTGCCGTTTCCAGGGCTTCGGTGGCCGCGGCTGGCGCCCAAGCTCCTGCGTTGCACCTGTCTGCCGACGAAGACGAGGAGCCAGAAACCGCGTCGCCCGTAGAGTTTGAGCCCGCCCCGCGGGTAGGAGCGGGGGTAGCCCTGAGTGTTACGAGCGCCGCGCTGGCCGCTCCGGCCGTTGCCGCCGCGGCCACCACGACCGCCGCAGCCGTGGCGCCCTTGGCGGCTGCCGGCCCGGCCTTTTCCATCGAGATGCCGACCGTGGAGGAGGCGCCCGCCGTGCCGGTCTCCACAATTCCCACGCCGCTCTCGCTGGCTGACTTGGCCGATGGCGACATGCCCGTAATAACCAAGTCCCCAAGTCCCCAAGTCCCGAAGTCCCTAGAAATCACCGTGCCCGGCCGCGACGACCTCGACCCCAATGCCGGCGCCGACATCGCCGCCGTGGCCGACGAAGACGAGGACGCCGACGCCATGCCCCCCGGCAACTACGACCCCACGCTCGACCTGTCGCGTTACCAGTTTCCCACCCTGGAGCTGCTCAACGACTACGGCCAGGCCAAGGCGCAGGTGACCAAGGAAGAACTGGAAGCCAACAAGGACCGCATTGTGGAAACACTGGGCCACTACGGCATCAGCATTGCCAGCATCAAGGCCACCATCGGTCCCACGGTAACGCTTTACGAAATCGTGCCTGAAGCCGGGGTGCGCATCTCCAAAATCAAGGCGCTGGAAGATGACATTGCCCTGAGCCTGGCCGCGTTGGGCATCCGCATCATTGCGCCCATTCCTGGCAAGGGCACCATCGGCATCGAGGTGCCCAACACGAAGAAGGAGATGGTGAGCATCCGCTCGGTGCTGGGCTCGGAGAAGTTTGCGCGCTCGGAAATGGACCTGCCCATTGCCTTTGGCCGCACCATCACCAACGAGGTGTTCGTGGCCGATTTGGCCAAGATGCCCCACTTGCTCATGGCCGGGGCCACGGGCCAGGGCAAGTCGGTGGGCCTGAACGTGATTCTGGCTTCGCTGCTCTACAAGCGCCACCCGGCGCAGCTCAAGTTCGTGCTCGTCGACCCCAAGAAGGTGGAATTGAGCATCTTCAACAAGATTGAGCGCCACTACCTGGCCAAGCTGCCGGACACCGACGAGGCCATCATCACCGACACGAAGAAGGTGGTGAACACGCTCAACTCGCTGTGCATGGAGATGGACCGGCGCTACGACTTGCTGAAAGAAGCCGGCTGCCGCAACCTGAAGGAGTACAACCACAAGTTCATCGAGCGCCGCCTCAACCCCAAGAAAGGCCACCGTTTCCTGCCGTTCATCGTGCTGGTTATCGACGAGTTGGCCGACTTGATGATGACGGCCGGCAAAGAGGTGGAAACGCCCATTGCCCGCCTGGCCCAGTTGGCCCGGGCCATCGGCATTCACCTCATCGTGGCCACCCAGCGGCCTTCGGTGAACGTCATCACCGGCATCATCAAGGCCAACTTCCCCTGCCGGATTTCCTTTAAGGTGACCAGCAAGATTGACTCGCGCACCATTCTTGACACTGGCGGCGCCGACCAGCTCATCGGCCAGGGCGACATGCTCTTCTCGGCCGGTTCCGACCTGATTCGGGTGCAGTGCGCCTTCATCGACACGCCGGAGGTAGACCGTGTTTGCGACTTCATTGGCGAACAGCAGGGCTACAACGACGCCTACCTGCTGCCCGAAGTGGCCGGAGCCGACGGCGACGCCGGCAGCGGCAACGAGGAAATGGACCCCTCGGAGCGCGACACCATGTTTGAGGAAGCCGCGCGCTGCATCGTGTTGCACCAGCAGGGCAGCACCAGCTTGCTGCAGCGCAAGCTCAAGCTGGGCTACAACCGCGCCGGCCGCCTCATCGACCAGCTCCAGCACGCCGGCATCGTGGGCCCGTTCGAAGGCAGCAAGGCCCGCGACGTGCTCATTCCTGATGAGTACCAGCTGGAGCAGCTGCTGAACAGCATGAAGTAGGATGCCCCATAAAAACATGTACCCTAAATTTCCAATTCGGCCCGGTCGAACGTTCTGGTGGGCCGAATTGGAAATTCGGGGTACTCGTTCTGCGCAACTTTTTTCGGCATCAATTGCATACCAGCAGCACTTTGGCCGGTCGTTTGTTAAATACAATCCGTATTAGGCCATCAAAGCGTACTATTGACGCTTGCGTTCTTACCTCTCCCAATGAAAAAACCATTCTCCCTGCTACTGCTTGCGGCCACGCTGGCACTGCCCGCCTTCGCTCAGCAAGACCCCAAAGCAGGTAAAATTCTAGACCAAATGAGCGCCAAGTACCAGGCGCTAAAGGCTTTCCAAGCCACCTTCACCCAGACGCTGGAAAACCCCGGCGCCAAGGTAAAACAGAACATCAACGGCGACATCGTGGTCAGTGGCCAGAAGTTTCGCCTGAAAATCAGCGGCCAGGAAGTCATCAACAACGGCACCACCACGTGGACGTACTTGAAGAACGAAAACGAGGTTAATATCTCTGATTCCGACCCGGATTCGCAGGAAATGTCGCCCTCGCAGATTTACACGATGTACAAAAAGGGGTATAAGTACACCTACGTGCAGCAAGTAACCGAAGGCGGCGAGCCCTTGGATGTTATCGAGCTGTCGCCGGAAAACCGCCAGAATGACGTGTTTAAGGTGCGCTTGAAAGTACGCTCGAAGGACGCTTCGGTGAAGAGTTGGCAGATGTTCAAGAAGAACGGCAACCAGTACACCTTCCTCATCAAGAAATTCCAGCCCAACCCGCCCGTCGACGCCAATACCTTCGCGTTCGACAAGGCGAAATACAAAAACGTGAAAGTGGTGGATTTGCGTTAGCCCTTGAGCTGTTAGCTATTCGTTGTCAGTTGTTAGGCTGCCAATGTTAAGCGGCCCGTTTCTCTTGAGACGGGCCGCTTTTTGTGAGAAACAGATGCGCTAGATTTCTTAGCACTGACAACGGGCAACCAACAACTATTTTTGTCTTCATGCGCGAAGATTTCCTGCACTACGTCTGGCAGCACCAGTACTTCGATAAGAGCGATTTGCGCACTTCTGCCGGTGAGGAAATCCAGGTATTGCGCCCCGGCCACCGCAACGCCGACGCCGGCCCCGACTTTCTTAACGCTCGGCTTCGCATTGGCGAAGTGGAGTGGAATGGCGCGGTCGAAATTCACCTGCGCGCCTCGGACTGGGCGCGCCACAACCACCAAATTGACCCCAAATACGACCAAGTGGTGCTGCACGTGGTGGGCAATCACGACGCCGACGTGGCCCGCACCAACGGCAGCCTCATTCCGGCGCTGGCCTTGCAGCCCCGCCTCATGCCCGAGCTGCTGGCCCGGTACCAGGCCTTGATTGAGGCTCCGGCCGCCGCGCCAATCCCCTGCGCGCCGCTGCTGCACCTGGTGCCCGAAATCACCAAAACCGTGATGACCGAGCGCGCTTTGCTGGAAAGGGTGGAGCGCAAGGCCGATGCGGTGCTGGCGCTGCACCAGCACCTGGGCCAAGACTGGGAAGCCACTGCCTATCACGCGGTAATGGCCGCTTTTGGTTTTCAAAAAAACAACGAGCCGCTGGCGCGTTTGGCTAAAGCGTTGCCGCTGGCGGTACTGCGCCGCCACCGGCACGACCAGCGCCAATTGGAGGCCCTGCTGTTTGGGCAGGCCGGGTTTTTGGCTGATAACGACGAGACCATAGGCGACGCCTACATCCAGGATTTAAAGCAGGAGTATGCGTTCTTGCGGCATAAGTATGACCTGGGCAGCAACGCCCTGCTGGTGCACGAATGGAATTACCTGCGGCTGCGACCGGCCAACTTTCCGCCCGTTCGGCTGGGGCAATTAGCCGGCTTGCTGCATGTCCGGCCGGCGTTGTTTGAGGCCCTGCTCACGGCACAGAACACCCAGGCCTTGACGCAGTTTTTTCAGGTACCCGCGCCGGCATATTGGCGCACACATTTTCGGCCCGGCCGGCCGGGGAAGGTGCCGGGCCTGGGCAAAAGCAGCATCGAACTGCTCATTACCAACGTGGTGGTGCCGTTGCGCGTGGCCTATGCCCGCCACGTGGGCCAACTCGACGTGGTGGAAAGCTCTTTGGCGCTATTGGCCCAACTGCCTGCCGAGCACAATCAGTTTACCGACGTGTACGAGGCTCTGGGCTTTACGCATCGCACGGCAGCCGATTCGCAAGGCTTGCTGGCGCTGCACAAAAGCTACTGCGCCCCGCGCCGCTGCCTGCACTGCGCCATCGGCAGTCGCTTGGTGCAAAAACCCCGCGCGGTCCAATGAAACTGAGCCTGGCCATCCTGTTGAACGTGCTGCTGCTGCTGCTGGTGCTGCCGTGGCTGCGCCGGCAGTGGCGCCAGTTGCCCTCGCTCCAATGGCGTCTCGTTTTTGGGTTGGGGCTGGGGCTTCGGGTGCTGGTAACGCTGGTGCGCGACTGGACGCCGAAACTAGACGCACAGTTCATGAGCTATATCGGGCGCTTGGTGACCAGGCAATTGTGGGCCGACCCAGTGGCAGGATTGCACAAGCTCGTCGCGCCAGTTGCCGTGTTCCGAATCATTGGACCGAACCAGAACTACGACGCAGTCTACCAGAACACTTCGAATACCTGGTTTCTAGCCAAAATTCTGGCTTTGCTGAATTTCGCATCGACAGACATTGGCTGGATTAACGGATTGTATTTGAGTGTTTTATCATTTGTGGGCTGCTGGTGCTTGGTGCGCAAGTTGGCCGAGGTCTTCCCCAAAACGCCGTCAGGCGCAGGGGCCGCGGCTTTTTTGTTGTGGCCGTCGGTGTGGTACTGGGGCAGCGGAATTAGCAAAGAAGCGGTACTGCTTGGCAGCGGGGCCTGGCTGACCGCCCAGGTGTTGAGTTTTTTATACTCTACTCCCATAGAACGTTCGTTGCCACTGAGGGGTGGGCCCGTGTGGTGGCTGGGCACCGCATTGCTGGCACTCGTGCACTTTCAGATGCGCTATTTTTTTGCAGCTCCATTATTGGGGGTACTCTTGGCCATAGGGGTGTGCCGGGGAGGCCAACGTCTCCGTGTGGTCCGCAGCCGGTTGGCAATTTTACTGGCAGTGGCCACCGTACTCGGAGCCGGGGTGTGGGTGGCGTCGCAAGTGAGTGTGGCTTTTAGAATGAACAAGTTTACCAATCAGGTCATTCAGGTTTATTCTTTCGAGGTTGCGCATTCGCAGGGGCGGCCTCATTTCGAATATCCCAATTTGCGGCCCACAATAGAGAGCATAGCTCAACACGCACCCGTAGCAATGCTTAATACGTTGTCGCGGCCGTGGCTGGGAGAGTCTCGCCAGCTGCTCTACGTGGCGGTAGGCCTGGAGAATGCAGCTTTAATGGCGTTGTTGCTATTGGCCCTGGTGGCGCTCGTGCTGGGTCGTGGAGGCCGGCTGCCGTTCGAGGTGGGACTGGGGTTGGCGGTTTTTTGCATGATTTTAGCGGTGTTGATGGGGCTCACAACCCCCAATCTGGGCTCCCTGCACCGCTACCGAATCAGCATGCTGCCTTACCTGCTTTTGCTGTTGCTGCAAAACGACTACGCTGCCGCGTTCTTTCAGAAGCTGGGATTGGGCAACGGCCCTGGTACTGCCAATTCCTGACCGGCCGCCTTCGCAAAACAGCCCTGCGGCTGGCATCGTACCTTTGCATTTCTTATCGATGCTGCCGTGCGCGTGCCCGCGGCATCGGTCAAGCGGAAGCAACCCCAACCTCTTTATGGAAAACCCCGTCATTATTCTTGGTGCCCAAACCGTTGGCACGTCCGTCCTCGATGCCTTTCATTCCAACGACATCGTGGTGTATTGCTTGCTCGACGACGACCAAAAGCTGCAAGGCACCGAACTGCTCGACGTGCCCGTGATGGGCAACACCGACGACGGCGAGCTGCTGAAGCTGCTGGGCAAGAAGTGCGAAGTGTTTGTGGCCACCGACGACACCGCCAGCCGCCGCAGCCTCACCCAAATGCTCCGCACCGAGTACGAAGCCGTGCCGGTGAATGCCATTCACCAGCGCGCCAGCGTAGCGGCCCACGCCACCCTGGGCCACGGCAACTACATTGGCCCCAACGCCGTGGTGGCCGCCACCGCCACCCTCGGCGACGGCTGCCTAGTGGGCGCCAACGCCGTGGTGGAGGCCCGGGCCACCGTGGGAGACTACGCGCAATTGGGCAGCGGGGCCTTGCTCGGCGCCGACGTGCAAGTGGGCGAGCAGGCCTTCATCGGGGCGGGCGTTGTGGTAGTGGCCGGCGTGAAAATCGGCGACAAAGCCCGGGTCGGAGCGGGGTCGGTGGTGGTGGCCGACGTACCCAATGGCCAAACGGTCTTCGGCAACCCAGCCGTGAAAGTGTAAAGGGAATTATAAATTATAAATTTTGAATTATAAATGACCGGGCAGCCCCACGTTGAGGGAGCATTTGCACGTCAGGAACGACAAAATTTATAATTTATAATTCAAAATTTATAATTCCCCAAAATGTATCAGGTACTGCTTTATTATTGCTATACGCCGCTCGAAAACCCCGAGCAGTTTCGCGAAGAGCACCATCGGTTGTGCTTGGATTTGGACTTGCGCGGGCGCATCATCGTGGCTGCCGAGGGCCTCAACGGCACGGTGTCGGGCACGGTGGAGAGCTGCGCGCGCTACATGGCCGCGGTGAAAGCCGACCCGCGTTTCGCCGCGCTGGAGTTTAAAGTGGACAACGTAGCTGCCCACACGTTCCAGAAGCTGCACGTGCGCGTGAAGCCGGAAATCGTGCACAGCAGCCTGCGCCACGTGCGCCCGCACGAGAAAACAGGCCAGCACCTCTCGCCCGAAGAATTCAAGGCCCTGAAAGACCGCGAAGACGTGGTGGTGGTGGACGTGCGCTCCGACTACGAATACAACCTCGGGCGTTTCAAGAACGCCGTCACGCTGGACATGGAAAACTTCCGCGACTTTCCCGAGCGCGTGGAGCAACTAAAGCAGTTCAAAGACAAAAAAATTCTGACGTATTGCACCGGCGGCGTGAAGTGCGAAAAGGCCAGCGCCTTTCTTTTAGAACAGGGCTTCGAAAACGTTTACCAACTGCACGGCGGCATCATCAAGTACGGCATTGAAGTGGGCGGCGAGGATTTTGACGGCCAGTGCTACGTGTTCGACAACCGGGTGGCTGTCGACGTCAACCGCGTCAACCCCACCATTATTTCGCGTTGCCAGCACTGCCAGCAGCCCAGCAACCGCCTCGTGAACTGCGCCAACCCGCACTGCAACGCCCACCTGCCGTTGTGCGAACCCTGCGGCGAGCAGCTGCAAGGCGCCTGCTCGGAAGCCTGCGCCGCCTACCCCGACAAGCGGCCTTACGACGGCACCGGGGCCTACCCCAAACTCAGCAACCACTACAACCCTGCGCAGGGACTTTCGTCTTACGCAAAGGCGTAATGAAAAATTATAAATTAAAAATTCTGAATTAAAAGTTAGCAGTCGATTGCCCGCAATGCTTGCCCGCTTCGCAATTCATAATTTCTAATTCAGAATTCATAATTCCCTCCATGATTCCTTCCTCCGAGCTCATCCTGAATCCCGACGGCAGCATTTACCACCTCAACTTGCTGCCCGACCATATTTCCGACACCATCCTCACCGTGGGCGACCCCGCCCGGGTGGCGCAAGTGAGCCGGCATTTCGATTCGGTCGAATTTGAGGGCACCCACCGGGAGTTTGTCACCCACGTGGGCTACTACCGCGGCAAGCGCCTCACGGTGCTGAGCACCGGCATGGGCACCGACAACATCGACATCGTGATGAATGAGCTGGACGCGCTGGTCAACATCGACTTCATGTCGCGCGAGGTGCGGCCGGCCGAGGAGCGGCTCAGCTTGCGCATCATCCGGCTGGGCACCAGCGGCAGCTTGCAGGCCGATGTGCCCATTGGAGCCATGCTGGCCACCGAGCACGCCGTGGGCCTCGACAGCCTGATGCAGTTCTACCCCCTGATGGAAACCGGCCTCGAAACCGAAATTGCCACCGAGCTGCAGCAGTCGCTGGGCTTGCCGTTTGCGCCCTACGTGGTGCGGGGCTCCGACCTGCTGCGCGAGCAAGTAGGCGCCGGCATGGTGATGGGCAACACCCTGACCTGCCCTGGTTTCTACGGCCCGCAAGGGCGCCGGCTGCGCCTCGATTTGCGCCAGCCCGACTACATGGAGCGCCTCCAAAGCTTTCGCCACCACAGCGCCGAGGGCGAGTTTCGGCTCAGCAACTTCGAGATGGAAACGGCCGGTTATTATTCCCTGGGCCGCCTGCTGGGCCACGAGGTGCTCTCGCTCAATGCCATTGTGGCCAACCGGAGCACGGGCGAGTTTGCCGAAAATGCCGCCGCAGTGGTCGACGCCATGATTGAACGCACGCTTAAATTGCTGTAGTGCAGCTCCGGGTCACCTCACCCCCGGCCCCTCTCCCGCGGAGAGGGGAGCGTGACGGATTGTAGCGTGGACTTTTAGTCCGCGCAT
>NZ_DASVSI010000125.1:0-21274 GCF_036388155.1 Hymenobacter sp.
GCCGCCGAGGGTGACGGGGGCGGGCGTGTCCAGCGCGTCGGCTTCCTCTTCTTCGGCGGGAATGTCCTGGCCCAGGCATTCGGCCACCAGCTCCACCAGTACCTGGCTCACGAGGCTGGATTTGCCCGAGCCCGACACGCCCGTGACGGTGGTGAACACGCCCAGCGGAAACTGCACGTCCAGTTGGTTGAGGTTGTTGCGGGTCACGCCGGCCAGTTTCAGCCAACCGGTGGGGCGGCGAGGCGTCTGTTCGGGAAAGGCGGAGGTGTCGAAAAGGTGCTCGCGGGTTTGCGAGGTGGCTACTCTTTTTAGGCCTTCGGGCGGGCCGCTGTAAAGGATTTCGCCGCCTTTTTCGCCGGCAGCAGGGCCCACGTCCACCAACCAATCGGCTTGGCGAATGACGTCCAAATCGTGCTCTACCACGAACAAGGAATTGCCGGCACCTTTCAGGCCGGCCAGCGCGGCTAGTAAAGCCTCGGTGTCGGCCGGGTGCAGGCCCGCGGAGGGTTCGTCCAGCACGTACACCACGCCGAATAGGTTGGAGTACAACTGGGTGGCTAAGCGCAGGCGCTGCAACTCGCCCGGCGAGAGCGTGGGCGTGGCGCGTTCGAGAGACAAATAGCCCAAGCCCAAATCGAGCAACACCTGCAGGCGCGCGGCCAAATCCTCGGCAATGCGCCGGGCCACAATGGCTTGCTCGGGGTGCTCTTTGTCGTGCTTTTGCTTGGCGGCCGTGCCGTTGGCAAAAGGCGCCAACAGGCCCGCCAGCCGCTTCAGCGGCAGCCGCGACATGTCGGCAATGTCCAGGCCGGCGAACTCCACCGACAACGACTCCGGCCGCAGGCGCTTGCCGTGGCAGGTGGGGCAGTCGCTGCTGAGCATGTATTGCGCCACGCGCTTCTTCATCAGCGGGCTGTGAGTGGTGGCAAAGGTGTGCAGCACGTGCCGCTTCACGCCCGTGAAGGTGCCCATGTAGCTGGGCTCCATCTTGCGCTTGAGGGCATACTGGGTTTGCTCGGGCGTGAAACCGGCGTACACCGGCACGACGGGCTGCTCCTCGGTAAACAATATCCAGTCGCGGTCCTTCTGGGGCAGGTCCTGCCACGGGATGTCCACGTTGTAGCCCATGGTCACGAGGATGTCGCGCTGGTTTTGGCCGCCCCAGGCCTGGGGCCAGGCCGCAATAGCGCGCTCCCGGATGGTGAGCGTGGGGTCGGGCACCATGCTTTGCTCGGTTACTTCGTACACGCGGCCCAGGCCGTGGCAGGTGGGGCAGGCGCCCTCCGGCGTGTTCGGCGAAAACGCCTCGGCGTAGATGATGCCCTGGCCGGCCGGGTAGTCGCCGGCTCGCGAGTACAGCATGCGCAAAAGGTTGGAAAGCGTGGTGACGGAGCCCACCGACGAGCGGGTGCTGGGCGCGCCGCGCTGCTGCTGTAGGGCCACGGCCGGCGGCAACCCATCAATAGAAGTGACTTCGGGCACGGCCATCTGGTGAAATAGCCGGCGCGCATACGGGGACACCGACTCCAGGTAGCGGCGCTGGGCCTCGGCGTAAAGCGTGCCAAACGCCAGGCTCGACTTGCCGGAGCCCGACACGCCGGTGAAGACCACCAACGCGTCGCGCGGGATGTCGACGTCGACGTTTTTGAGGTTGTGCTCGCGGGCACCGCGGACGCGCACGAAACCAGTGAAATCTTTATCGGGATGTTGGGAAGAGGGGGGCATAAGCGAGCATAACGGCAAGGAGCCGGCCGCGGTTGGGCACAACGGTGCGCAGATAAAATGGCCCTGCAAGAACCTCGAGAGTTCGGCCTGCAACCCTGTGGTTTCACATCACATATGGTTTGTGAGCGGAAATTAACGATATAAGTATTACGCTATTTTGTAGAGGTTTTAATCGATTTCTATTGAACAAAACCGTGAGCTCGACCGTAAGCCAATGTAGTTGATTTATCACTATTTCAAAAGTAAACACGTCTAAATTTCATTTATATGACTGACCAAAAAGACATTAATGAAATTGAGGAATACTTCGGTTTTATAACTAATAAAGACTTTCCCTGCGTGGCTGCCAAAACGGCTCTGACTTGGAACCAGATAAACTGCTTGGTGGTAGACCATCTGGCTTGCCCCAAGGACGATGCCGCCATTCTCGAGTTTATCTACCAGTTTGTCGACACGTACCGGCAGTCGGAAAAGTTCTACCACAGCGCTGCCATCATTTTCCGCGGGCCCACCGTGCCCAACGAGGCGATGTTTGAGGAACTGTTCTGGCAGCGGCTGCAGTCGCTGGCCAACCTTGACGCCCGCCACTACGGCCACGACAAGCGCGTGGTGCCCGACCCGGCCTCGCCTGAGTTCAGCTTTAGCCTCAAAGAGGAAGCCTTTTTTGTGGTGGGGCTGCACCCCGGCAGCAGCCGGGCCGCGCGCCAGTTCAAGTATCCCACGCTGGTATTCAACGCCCACGCGCAGTTTGAGCAAATCCGAACCAACGGACGCTACGATACTTTGCGCGACACCATCCGAACGCGCGACGTGAATTATTCCGGCTCGGTGAACCCCATGCTGCAAAATTTCGGCGCCGCGTCGGAAGTGTACCAATACACCGGCAAAGTCTACGACGATGCCTGGAAATGCCCATTTCTCAGCCCCCATGTCAGCACCCACACTAATAACGCCGCGTAGCGGCACGGCCTTCGTCCTGCGCCAGGGCCAACGCCTGAAAGTGACCGACCCGCAAGGTGAGCAAGTATCGGACTTCGTGTGCTTCAACCTGCACGATACGGCCGAATACCTTTCGTCGGGTCGCACCATCGACTACGCCGAAACCATCTTCCTGACCACGGGCCACCCATTCTATTCCAATCGCAGCAACGTGATGTTTGAGCTGGTGGAGGACACCGTGGGCCGGCACGATTTCCTGCTCACGCCCTGCTCGGCCGACACGTTCCGCATCATCTACGGCCACGAGCACCCGCACCGCGGCTGCTTCGGCAACCTGAGCGAGGCGCTGGCGCCGCACGGCATCACGCCCGACCAGATTCCGATTTGCTTCAACATTTTCATGCACGTAACGGTGGACGGCGAAACGGGCAAGGTGGGCGTGCTGCCGCCCAAAAGTCGCGCCGGCGACTACGTCATCCTCGAAGCCAAAATGGACCTGGTGGTGGGCATGACCGCCTGCTCGGCCGAAATGTCGAACAACTACGCCTTCAAGCCCATTGCCTACGAAGTGCTGGCCTGAACCCGGCCCTTACGGCTCGTCGGTGAAGTTGCGAAGCCGCTTTTTACTCAGTTCGTAGCTGAGAATGGCCGGGATGTAGAAGGTGACATCCGCCAAGAGCTTGGCGAGAAAAATGCCCGCCGCAAAATGGCCCAGCCAACGCGGCAGGAGGTACATCAGCGCCGGCCGAATGAGGAAGCTGTCGAGCACTTCGGCCGGGCCAAATTCCACGGCCAGGGCCCGCAAATTTTGGCCAAAGGTGCGCCACGTGTACGCCTGTCCCTGCCGGTGTCGGAGCTGCCGGGCGAGGCGCACGTCTTGCGCCAGCAGCAGCCCGAAGTAGGCTGCGTTGCCGGCCCAGGTGCCGGCCAGGGCTGCGCGAAGTCCGCTGCGGGTGGCGTGCATGACCAGCCCCGCCGCGGCCAGCGTGGCCACCACCGACAACAACTCGGCCGGCAGGTAGCGGCGCAGCCATTCGCGGACTCGTTGCTTCATAAACGGTAAGGAACTGACCTTAGAGGACGGCAATACATACGGCGCCAAGCAGGTGTGCAGGCCAAATGGCGTTGGTTTTCGTGGGGCATTTAGGCCGGGTGAAGCGTGACTTCCGCCTTGCTCAAGGCCCTGTTTGTTGCGTGGCGTCGGATTCCCTTCTAACTAAGCTGGCTGAGTTCATGCAGTAGCGCAGCCCGCTGGGCTCGGGCCCGTCTGGAAACACGTGGCCCAAATGACCGCCGCACACGTTGCAGCGCGCCTCAATGCGTTGCATGTTGAAGCTTTCATCGAAAAAGTAGCTGATGGCGTTGCGCGCGGTGGGCTGCCGAAAACTGGGCCAACCCGAAATGGCGTGGTACTTCTCATCGGCTGCAAACAGCGGACTATCGCAGCCGGCGCAGGCGTACCCGCCGGGCTCGTAGGTGCGGCAGTAGGCGTTGCGGTAAGGCGGCTCGGTGGCGTGCTGGCGCAGCACGCGGTACCGCTCGGGCGGCAGCAGCGCGGCCCATTCGTGGTCGGTATGCTCCACCCGCCAGACGGGTTCGGGGTTGCCGTATTTGGCGAAGGTGATGATGTCCTGCCAGCGTAGCATTGGGGTGAACCGCTGACTGCGGTTGGAAGAATAGGGTCGGCTATCGGCCCCGTGCTAAGCGGTACGCTGGGGAGAGCGGCTAGGGTGCGCGGCGGCTTCATGTACACGCTCCCCACTAGCTCGGTGCCGAGGCAGAAGGCAATGCTAACGGGGCATCACTGGCCCATGGAGTGCGGTTGAACTAGTAATTGCAAACAGAAAGGCGCGGCTTGAACACCGTTTATTAAGTGCTTATCGGGAGGCAAATCGGTATTTATGCCGCAAGAGCCGAGCAACGGAAAACGTATAAATGGACCTAATAACTGGTATTTATTCCGTCCATTTCCTCGTTTCACCCATGTCCATTGTCCATGCTCCCGAGGTTGCCGAACAACCCCGCTATGCCATTCCCGAAGGCTACGATGTTGAGCGCATCCGGGCTGACTTCCCGGCCTTGCAACACCGCCTCAACGACCAACCGCTTATTTACCTCGACACGGCGGCCACCTGCCACAAGCCGCGCATCCTGAGCGACCGAATCCAGCAGCTCTACCTGGAACAGTACGCCAAGCCGCACGAAAGCCACCCCATGAGCGTGGCCATGACCGAGCTGTACGAAGACACTCGGCAGAAAGTGGCTACCCTGCTGCACTGCTCCAAAAACGAAGTGGTGTTTGTGCGCGGCTGCACCGAAGGCATCAACCTAGTGGCTACTTGCTTTGAGCGGGCCATGCTCCGGCCGGGCGACGAGGTGATTGTGACGAGGATGGCGCACCACTCCAACTTCCTGCCCTGGGAAATGGCCTGCAACCAGGCCAAGGCTGTGCTCAAGGTGCTGCCCATCACGGCCAGCGGCGAAATGGACTTGAACCAACTACAGGACGCCATTACGGCCAAGACCAAGCTCATCGCCGTCGAGCATTCGTCGCACGTGCTGGGCACCATCAACCCGGTCAAGCTCATCGTCGAAATGGGGCACCAGCGCGGCGTGCCGGTGCTGGTAGACGGCGCCCAGGCTGCCCCGCACATGCCCGTCGACATGCGAGCGCTGGGCTGCGATTTCTACACCTTCTCGGCCCACAAAATGGGCGGGCCCAGCGGCGTGGGCGTGCTCTACGCCAGCAGCGAGTGGCTGCAGCGGCTGCCGCCTTACCAACTGGGCGAAACCATGGTGGACAAAGTGAGCCTGGCCCGCCTGCTTCCTTCGCATGAGTCAGCGTTCAAATCCGGCTACCAAAAATTTGAGGGCGGAACCACTGCCTTCGTCGAAATCATTGCCTTTGGCGCCGTGATAGACTACTTGAACGGCGTTGGGCGCGAAAAAATACAGGCCTACGAAGAAGGCCTGCTGCACTACGCGGCCGGCAAACTCAATGGCCTCGAGCGGGTGCACATCCTCGGCAGCGCCCCCGAAAAAGAACCGTTGATTTCGTTTACCCTCGACGGCATTGCCGTGAAAAAGGCCGAAACCTGGTTCAATCAACACACCGGCATTGCACTGCGCGCCGGCGACTTGAGCGCCCAACCGCTCATGAAATCCCTGGCGATAGAAGGAGCCCTGCGCATTTCGTTTGGCTACTTCAACACTTACCCGGAAATCAACCGCTTCGTCGACGCTCTGCAAGACTGCATCCGGGCCAATGGCTGAGGTCAGCCACCCAGCGTGCACGGCGCTCCTCGTCTTGCGTCAGTGCACACGGCTTGATGGGAGGGCAAGGCAGGCGAGACCTTCCCGCGCTGCTGGCCGCATTTTAGCCACTGGTGGCCAGCAGCGCCACCACGGTCACGGGGTCTTCCACCTCGATGATGAGCTGCTGGTATTCCTCGTCGCGCAGCTCCACCACGACGGTGTGCTCCGGGTTGGCCACGTCGATAAAAGTGGGCTTGTGGTTGGCCTGGTGGTCGAGGTAGAAGGTGCCCGCTGACACGAGGCCAGGCACGTGGGTGCCGCCCGCGCGCAGGCCCTCGAGGCGCTTGGCGGCGTCGGGGTCTGGGCGCACGCCGATGATGTGTGAGCGCGGCACGGTGAGCTGGCTTTTGAAGGCCAGCACCTTGTGCAGGCCCCGAACGGTGAACACAACGGTGTCGTGCTCTACGGTAACTTCAACCATGAGAAAGCTTATTGAGCAAATGAGGAAGAACTAGGCACGGCCACCGCGCCAGTTCCATACGGCGCGGGCTGGGTTGCTGTTTGCGCCCGCATCAGCAACAAGTATACGCCGCCCGACACCAGGAAGCCCACGAACCACGCGTAGTCGTACACAGCCACCAATACGGGCCACACCGCGCCCTTGCTAAGCACACCAATTGCGGTGAGAAAGCCCGGCACGTTGGGCACGATGCCTACCACCAGCGCCAGCATGGCGGCCCAGTTCACGCCGTTGCGGTAGGCGTAGCGGCCGTGGTACTGGTAGAGGTCGGGCACGTCGAGGCGCTGCCGGCGCACGAGGTAGTAGTCCACAATCATGATGCCGCCAATGGGCCCCAGCAGGCCCGAGTAGCCCACCAGCCAGGTGAAAATATAGCCCGAAGGGTCGGCAATCAGTTTCCAGGGGAAGATGAGCACGCCGAGTACGCCCGTGACGTAGCCCCCGGTTTTGAAGCTGATGCGGGTGGGCGAGAAGTTGGCGAAGTCGTTGGCCGGGCTCACGATGTTGGCCGCAATGTTGGTGGCCAGCGTGGACAGCGCCACCGCCAGCATGGCCACGCTCACCAAGAGCTTGCTCTCAAACTTGGCGGCCAGCACCACTGGGTCCCAAATGGTTTTGCCGTAGATGACGAAAGTGGCCGACGTCACGACCACGCCCACAAACGAGAACAGGGTCATGGACGTGGGCAGGCCGATGGCCTGGCCCATCTGCTGGGCGCGCTGGCTGGTGGCGTAGCGCGTAAAATCGGGGATGTTGAGCGAGAGCGTGGCCCAAAACCCCACCATGCCCGTGAGCGAGGGAAAGAAGAAAGCCCAAAACGCCGCGCTACTGGTGAACTTGCTCGGCTGCGCCAAAATGGGCCCCAGCCCATTGCCGGCCGCAATGGCCCACCACAGCAGCGCCACGGCCGCCACCGGCAAGAAAAAAGCCTTAAACACCAGTAGCTTGCGGATGCTCTCGACGCCCTTGTGCACCACGTACATGTTCAGCAGCCAAAACAAGAAGAACAGCAGTGCCGGCCCGGTCGGCAGCGCCCAGCTGGTCGGAAACACGGCCGGCAGCGTCGCCAGCGACGGCACCCAGAGCACGGCCATCTGGTAGAGTGCGTAGCCGCCTATCCAGGTCTGAATGCCGAACCAGCCGCAGGCAATAATGGCCCGGAGCAGGGCCGGCACGTTGGCCCCGCGCACCCCGAAGCTGGCCCGCGCAAACACCGGAAACGGGATGCCGTACTGCGCCCCCGCCCGCCCGTTGAGCAGCATGGGCACCAGCACAATGGTGTTGCCCAGGAAAATGGTGACCAACGCCTGCCACCAGTTCATGCCGCCCTCGATGAGCGAACTGGCCAGCATGTACGTCGGGATGCACAGGCTCATGCTAATCCAAAGCGCGGCGTAGTTTCCGGTGCCCCAGGTGCGTTCGGCCGGCGCCACGGGCGCCAGGTCGGGGCTGGTGAGGCCGGGGGCGGGGAGGGGTACGGGCGCGTTGTTCATGGCTGAGAATGAGGGAAAATGCACGGAACGAATGTAGCGAAAACATGCCTTTTGTCATCCTGAGCGGAGCGAAGGACCTTCTCACTCTTCATCAATTCGTTTGCAAGTGAGAAGGTCCTTCGCTCCGCTCAGGATGACAAAAGGAGAGTCTGTTCTACACTACTTCAGCAGGCTGCTGACTTGCTCCACCAGCAGGGGCGCACTCAGGCCACCCATTACTACCACCACTACCCAGCCCGCAGCCAGCATCCAGGTGGGGTGTTGGTAGCCGCGCATGAGGCGGCGTTTAGTGGCAGCCACCAGCACAATGGCCAGGGCAATGGGCAGAATTAAGCCGTTGATGAAACCGGCAAATACCAGCAGTTGCGTAGGCCTGCCCACCAGCACAAACACGCTCGTGGAAAGCACGATGAACACCGAAATGCACAGCCGCTCGTAGCGCGCAAACGCGGGGTGAAATGTCTTGAAAAACGACACCGACGTGTAGGCCGCGCCCACCACCGAAGAAATGGCCGCGCTCCATAAAATCACCCCAAAAATGCGGAAGCCGATTTCGCCCGCGGCCGAGCGGAACACGCTGGCCAGCGGGTTGTCCTTGTCGAGCATAACGCCCTGGCTGAGCACGCCCACGATGGCCAGAAACAGCACAAACCGCATGACCGTGGAAATGACAATGCCGCTGATGGCGCTGCGTGTAACCACGCCCTGCTGCTCCGGGCCCTTGATGCCGGCGTCGAGGAGCCGGTGCGCGCCCGAAAACGTGATGTAGCCGCCCACCGTGCCGCCCACAATCGTCACGATGGATTCGGCGCTCACCTGCACCGGCAGCAGGGTATGATGCAGTGCCTGCAGCACCGGCGGGTGCGCGCTGAAAGCAATGACGAGCGTGAGCAAAATTTTTACCGTGCCCAGGATTTTGGTGAAGCCGTCGAGCATGTTGCCCACTTCCCGCACCCAAAACAGCACCAGTGCCACCCCGCAGCTCACCATGGCGCCTTGCTCAAACGACAGGCCCGTGAGCACGTTCAGCCCCAGCCCGCAGCCGGCAATGTTGCCGATGTTGAAGGCAAAGCCGCCCAGAATCACCATCGCGGCCAGGAAATAGCCCAGGCCGGGCAGCAGCCGGTTGGCCAGGTCCTGGGCCCGCAACTCGCTCACCGTGAGAATGCGCCAGGTATTGAGCTGCGCGCCCACGTCGAGCACCACCGAGAGCAGAATGACAAAGCCGAAGCTGGTGAGCAGCTTTTGGGTGAACACCGTGGTTTGGGTAAGGAACCCCGGCCCGATGGAAGAATTGGCCATCAGGAAAGCCGCGCCTAAGCTGGCTCCGCCCAGCAACCGAATGGGGAAGCGGGCTTCACGAGGCGCGGGGGCTAGTGCCGGCTTGCAGCGCCACGCCTGCTTCGCGCAGCACGGCGTTCAGGCGCTGGGCAAATTCGAGGGCGTGGGCGCCGTCGCCGTGCAAGCAAACCGTGTCGGCCCGAATGGCTACGTCGTGGCCCTGCTGGGTGTGCACCACGCCCGCCTGCACCATGCGCAGCACCTGGGTTACGGCCACGTCGGCGCTGGCGATGAGGGCGTTGGGCTGGCGGCGCGGAGTGAGGGTGCCGTTGGCTTGGTAGGTGCGGTCGGCAAATACTTCGTGGGCGGTGCGCAGGCCAAGCTTCTCGCCGGCCTTGGTCAGTTCGCTGCCGGCCAGCCCGTAGAGCGTGAGTTCGGGCTGCACTTTGTACACGGCTTCGGCAATGGCTTCGGCCAGAGCGGCGTTGGTGGCGGCCATGTTGTAGAGGGCGCCGTGGGGTTTCAAGTGGCGAAGCTGTCCGCCTTCAGCTTTTGCTACCGCTGTGAGCGCGCCCAGCTGGTACACGGTCATGTCGAACGCCTCTTCGGGTGAAATGTCGAGGTTCCGCCGCCCGAACCCCACCAAATCGGGCAAGCCCGGATGCGCGCCAATGGCCACGCCGCGGCGCAGGGCCGCGCGCACGGTTTGCTTCATCACAGCTGGGTCGCCGGCATGGAAGCCGCAGGCAATGTTGGCCGAGGTGACGAAGGGCAGAATGGCGGCATCGTTGCCCATGCTCCAGGCCCCGAAGCTTTCGCCCATGTCGCAGTTTAAATCAACGGTAAGGGTTGGGGGCATAATGAGGGCAAGAAATGAAAGAAAAACGGTCATGCCGAGCGCAGCCGAGGCATCTCGCCCACCAGAGTAATCAGTCACTACCCCGCGCGAGATGCCTCGGCTGCGCTCGGCATGACGGTCAATATGTTGTCAATTTAAATTCAATAGCTCGCTGCAACGCCCGCAGGTGTCGTTCCTGCGCAAGGTACAGCGCTTGCGCTTCGGCCAAAGACACCTCTTGGAATTGAATGCGCTGTCCCGGCCGGGCCTGGGCTAGGGCCGAGAAATCAGCTGTGATGACCTGGGCAATGCGCGGGTAGCCGCCGGTGGTCTGGTGGTCGGCCATGAGAGCTATGGGTTGCCCGCCCGCAGGCACCTGCACCGTGCCGAACGTGACGGCGGTAGACAGCAATTCCGCCGCCGTTAAGCGTTCTAGCACCGGACCTTGCAGCCGGTAGCCCATGCGGTCGGCTTCGGTGCTCACTACGTAAGGGTGCTGCCAAAAAGCGCGCTGGCTTTCAGCGGAAAACCGCTCGTATTCTGGCCCTCGAATGGCTCGAATAACGGGCGAGGCAGCAGCGCCGTGGAGCCAGGCCAGATTGGGGGTCCAGCTAACCTGCTGCCACGCAGCTTCTGCCGGAGCCAGTGCCGGTAGTAGCCGTAGGGCAGCCGGAGTAGGGCCGGCGCACTCGATGGTATCACCGGCTTGCAGCGCCCGGCCTTGAAAGCCGCCCAGGCCGGCGCGCAAATAAGTAGACTGGCTGCCCAGCACCGGTGCCAGGGCAAAGCCGCCCGCCACGGCCAGGTAGACCCGGCTGCCCGCCACTGGCGCGCCAAACGCCAGTTCCGTGCCGGCTCTCACTGCAATGGGGCGATGCATGCCCACCGGTTGGCCGTTGAGGGTAGGGGAGAGGTTGGCGCCGGCCAGGGCAATAAGATGGTCGGCGTCGAAGCGGATTTTAGGACCCAGCAAGGTGATTTCAAGCCCGGCGACATACTCAGCGTTGCCGACTAAGAGATTGGCCATGCGCAGGGCCACGGCGTCCATGGTGCCGCTCACCAGAATGCCGTCTTTCTGGTAGCCGTGCCGGCCGAGGTCTTGCACGGTGGTGAGCAGGCCGGGCCGCAGTATGCTAAGACTCATAGTAGCGCGAACTTTAGCTTCGCTGACCTTCGGTTGTAGCTCGCGTGCCAGAACGACACCCACAATGGCGCGGGGACGCGAACTACAACCGAAGGTCAGCGAAGCTAAAGTTCGCGCTACTTTGCGGCGTGACAATTTCTCAAACTCCGTTGCGCTAATGGGCACAAAGCGTACGCGCTGGCCCGCTTGCAGCAAGCTGGGCTGAGGCCAGGCCGGGTTGAAGAGCCGCACCGGCGTGCGGCCAATGAGCTGCCAGCCGCCCGGCGTGGGCAGCGAATAGATGCCCGTTTGCGGCCCGGCAATACCCACCGCACCAGCCGGCACCAGGGCCCGCGGCTGCGACTTGCGCGGTGTGGCCAGCGCCACATCCAAGCCGCCCAAGTAGGGAAAGCCCGGCGCAAAACCAATCATGTGCACGAGGTAGTCGGGCCCCGCATGCCGAGCGATGACTTCGTCCGGTGCCAGCCCGGTGTGGGCAGCTACGGCCTCTAGGTCGGGCCCAAATTCGCCGCCGTAGCACACGGGGATTTCCACACACAGCCCTTCGGTTTCGGCTTGAGCGGCTTGCGCGGCAGGCAGCATCTGTTGCAGCAATTCGGCCACTCGCTCGTAGGGCTGTTGGCGGCCGTTGTCGCTCACCAGCCAAGGGTCGTAGTACACGGTCAGGGTGGTGAAGGCGGGCACGTATTCGCGCAAGCCCACGAATGGGTGCTGCATGAGGTAGGCGCTGAGGGCCTGAATGGCGCGGTGCGTATCGGGGCTGATTTCGTGGCCGAATTCCACCACTACGGCCGCGTCGCCCAACGGAAAAAGGCGCGCTGCGGCAGCCGAAACGGGCGACGGGGAAGACACGTTGCTCACGAGCGGGCGGTTACTTTTGAGTAATCTGTATTGGCTTCCTTCGATGATTTTCAGCTTCCGTAAATATGGCAGGGCCGGCGGGTTTCTGCTGGTGCTGCTCGCCGCTGCCTGCCAGCGCCAACCCGTTGCCACCACCGCGGCGCTACCCGCTAGCCTCACCCCGCCCGTGGCCGAGCGCCCCCTGCCGCCAGTAGAGAAAGGCGTGTCCGAAGAGCTAGCCATTGCGCGCAAGAAGAACATAAGCCGCGTGGCTTATGACCTGCGCCTGAGCATTCCCGACGAACGCACAAAGCCTATTTCCGCGGTAGAATCGGTGTCGTTCAATCTGCGCGACAACACCGACCCGGTGCAGCTGGATTTTAAAGCGCCGACCGCCAACCTGCACAGCGTTATGGTGAATGGCCAGCGCGTTACCGTCGACCACAGAAACGAACACCTTGTGCTGCCCGCTGCCGCGTTGAAAGTAGGCCGCAACGTGGCCGAAATCAACTTCAACGCCGGCGAGCAATCGCTGAACCGTAACGCCGACTACCTCTACACCCTGCTGGTGCCCGACCGCGCCCGCACCGTCTTCCCCGTCTTCGACCAACCCGACCTGAAGGCCACGTTTGCGCTGACGCTCACGGTGCCGCGTCTGTGGCAGGCTATGGCCAATGCGCCGCTGGTTGATTCGACTGAAGCTAGTCTCGATGGCAGAGTGCCAGGGTCTAAAATGTATAAGTTCGCCACCTCCGACAGCATCAGCACCTACCTGTTTTCCTTCGTGGCCGGTAAGTTTATGCGAGGCTACCAGTCGGAGGGTGCTTTCGACACAAAATTTCTGCACCGTGAAACCGACCCCGCCAAGCTGCGCTTGAGCCTCGGCCCCATCTTCCAGCTGCACGCCGATGCACTACAGTTCATGGAGCAGTACACCGGCATCCCGTACCCGTTTCAAAAGTTTGATTTTGTGGCCATTCCGGACTTTCAATACGGCGGCATGGAGCACGTCGGGGCCATCGACTACAAGGCCTCGACGCTGTTCCTGGACGAGGGTGCCACGCAGGACCAAATCCTGGCCCGCTCCAGCTTGGTATCGCACGAAACGGCCCACATGTGGTTCGGCGACTTGGTGACCATGCAGTGGTTCAACGACGTGTGGATGAAGGAGGTGTTTGCCAATTTCATGGCCGACAAAATCACGCAGGTGGCCGTCAAAAACTCGAATTACGACCTCAAGTTCGTCATCGACCACTACCCCGCCGCCTACGGAATCGACCGCACCACCGGCGCCAATCCCATTCGCCAGCCGCTGGCCAACCTGCAGGACGCCGGCTCGCTCTACGGCAACATCATCTACCACAAAGCGCCCATCATGATGCGGCAGCTGGAGCGGCTAATGGGCCCCGCGGCCTTCCAGCAAGGCTTGCAGGAGTACCTGCGCACCTACGCCCGCGGCAACGCCACCTGGCCCGACCTTATCGACATTCTGGATGCTCGCACGCCCGCCGACCTGCAAGCCTGGAACCAGGTGTGGGTAAATCAGCCCGGCCGCCCCGTTTTCGCGCACGACTTGCAAATCAGCGGCGGCAAAATCACGGCCCTCACCCTGAGCCAACGCGCCGAAGACGGCTCCGACCGCCTCTGGCCGCAGCTCTTCGAAGTGCTGCTGGTGTACCCCAACGGCCGCACCAAAGAGCTGACCGTGAACATGACGGAGCGCAGCGTAACCCTGCCCCAGGCCGTGGGCCAGCCGGCGCCCAGCTTAATCCTCTTCAACTCCACGGGCCTGGGCTACGGCGTGTTTCCGGTGGCCAAGCAACTGCCGGCTCAACTAGCCGCGTTGAAGAACCCGGTGGCGCGCGCCGGTGCCTACGTCAACCTCTACGAAAACATGCTCAACGGCCAGGTTATCAAGCCGCTTGAGTTGCTCACGGTGTACCGCGAGGCGCTCACCCGCGAGCCCGAGGAGTTGAACTTGAAGCTGCTCACCGGCCAGGCCAGCGCCATTTTCTGGCAGTTTCTGAGCCCCGCGCAGCGGCTGGCCGTGGGACCTGCGTTGGAACAGGATTTGTGGGCCGCGATGCTGGAAAACACTTCCGCCAACGTCAAAAAGCTGCTCTTCAAAACCTACCAGTCGGTGGCCCTCACCCGGCCGGCCCAAGCGCGCCTCTACCAAATCTGGCAGACGGAAAAAGCGCCTGCTGGCGTGAAGCTGACTGAGGACGACTACACCGCCTTGGCCCTGGCACTGGCCGTACGCGACTATCCTGCGCCGCAGCCCATTTTGCCGCAGCAGCTCGCCCGCATCAAAAACGAAGACCGGCGCCAGCGCCTGCAATTCCTGATGCCGGCGCTGGCGCCCGACGTGGCCACGCGCGATGCATTTTTTACTTCCCTTAAAGATGAAAAAAACCGCGAAAAGGAGGCGTGGGTGACATCGGCGCTGGGCTACCTGCACCACCCGCTGCGGCAAAGCACGTCCGAGAAATACCTGCCGGCCAGCCTGGAATTGCTCGAAGAAATTCAGCTCACCGGCGACATTTTCTTTCCCTATTCCTGGTTGCAGGCCACGCTCGGCGGCTACCAGTCGCCGGCGGCCGCGGGCGTGGTGCGCGCCTTCCTGCAAACCCATCCCGACTACAACCCCAAGCTGCAGGCCAAGCTGCTGCAAGCGGCCGACGACTTGTTTCGGGCCGAAAAGCTGGTAGCCAAAGGCACCGGGGCCGCCCGCTAATGCCGGGCGTATGCAGCAAGCCATCAGCTGGCCAGGGCTCGCCGCCCCCGCCCCCTGATGCCTAGTGCGAAACTGCGCCCGAAGACCGGTGCGCCTAAACCAAGGGCGCGCCGAAGTCGTCGGGGGCTGTCTGCCCCGGGCGCCCCGGGCCCGCCGCGCGTCGCCGGGGGCGAGGAACGGCGCTTGTGCCTTCGGCGTCGGGCAGGGTGGCCATCGGCTGCGGCTTGAAGGGAACGGGCGGAGGAGGCGCATCAACCAGCGAGTCCACTAGGCGGGGCATGGCCCCCGAGCCCGCCTTGGCCAGGCTCTCGCGCAGTTCCGGCCCCGCGTATGCCACCACAAAGCCAACGCCCCGGGCCGCAAAAACCTCAGCGTAAGCACACAAGACCAGCCCGAGCTCGGTGGAAATGTCGCGTGGGGCCAGCAGGCTGCAATCGAGCCAGATGGCTTGTTTGCCGCTGCGGCTGGCCCGGTGCAAGGCCCGGTCGAGCGAGTGAGCGTCAAAGGCTTGTTCGTCGGAAGCTACAATGAGCAGGTAGCTTTCGAGCAATGTGTCGCGACAGATTGTGAGCATGAAGGAGGCACCGGCAGTGACAGGAGGGGCCAATGCTGGCGCTTTCTTTTACGGCCGTGTTTTTATCATGACTGTTGAGAAGGTACGGAAAAACCGTGCGATTAGTACTGATTTTTTGAGCGTAACCAAAACGTAACTGCCGAGATAGGCCGCGAGCTAGGAGCAATTTCAGCGGATGCTCATCCCGTTTGTGCTGACGCGGCATGGACTGATTTCAGCAGAAAAGCGCACTTTTTGCGGTCAAATGCAGGGTGGGCGCCGGTAAGAATCGGGGGTTTAAAGCGTCCGGGTTGGACGGGTGAGAGGTTCGGTTCGACCGGCTACGGCCCGGAGTGGTCGAGTCGTGACGGTTGAGCTGTACCCTAATGGGCAGGCAAACGGTATAAGTCTCCGCACACCAAATGAGGCGTCCCACCTTGTATTGTTTTACAATGTCATTTATTGTCCTGTTTGCCCTGCTAGGGCTGTTTTTAGCCGAATTCCGAGAGGGTGTGTGGCGCCGCTACACTTCCGAAGACGTGGCCCGCTGGCAGGCCGAAACGGAGGCCTGCGAAGTGCCGAGCCCGGTGCTGGCTACGGCGCCGGTACCGCTGCCCGCCGCCACCTTTTCCCGTCCCGACGAGCCCGTGAAGCCCGTGCTCCGCACCCGCCCGCAAGCCGTGCGGGAGGCCGCCTAGCAGGCTCGCGCCACCCCTGAAGCGTTTCTATCCTTATGCTAACGAACGCAGCCATTCAAGTCTACCAAGAATTCCACGGTGCCCCCGGCCGCCAGCCCCGGCCCGACGCCGCGGCCCAGCGGGCCCGGGTACCGGAGCGCGAATGGGGCCTGCTCCTGGATTTCCTCCAGGACCTGCACCTGGTGCAGCAAGGCCTGGCCTCGCCCGACTACGCGGCGCGCTTGGAGCAGCGCCTGCACGCCAACTGCAGCGGCCCGGAGGTCATCTCCGCCCTCATGGGCCTGGCGCAAGCCAACGGCCGGGCGTAGCCCTCGCGGCTTTACTTCAGCCGCGGCTGCTCGCGGCAGCTCCCCAAGGGCCCAACCGGCGGCGCTATTGGCTCGCGGCTGTCGCGCTGGTGGACGAGGCACTTCCCCGCCGCCTTGAAACCATTGCAGCCGCTTGCGAACGATATCGCAAAAGCCCACTAGAAATGACCGCGCCGCCCTGCTTCGACAAGTTCAAAGCAGGACGGCGCGGTCATTTCTAGTGGGCTCTCAGTGCCGGTGGGCTTTCAGTCTTGCGGACGGTGTGCTGGCTCGCTTTCCAAGCGAAATACCGCCGTAAGCATTTTTGCAAACGGCTCGTCGTCGCCACGGTGGCAAGCCTGGTCAAATTTGAAAGCGACGAGTTCCAGAAAGCGGGTCAGCACGCCTTTGGTAGCTTCCTCCAGCAAACTGGCTTCGGCACTGCCCATCTTTTTGTGTTGAAACTGCTTCATCTCCTGCTGGCGCATTTGCTCCAACACGGCAGCAAGCCTGCGGACTGTGGGGGCCACCACTGCATTCGGGCAGAGCTCGTCAGCTAGCGTGGTTGGCGCGGGCGCGGGCACTTCGAGGAGGGCCGGCACCGCTGCCAAAGTCACAAGCGCATCAGGTGGGGCCAGGCCCACGGTAGTGAACGGATAACGCATAGTAGCGAGTGGTACGACGCCGAGGGTGACAAGCTAGTTGTTGGGCCGGCCAGCGTCCACCCATGCCTGCAGCCGGGCAATGTCGCAATCCGACATCTTGGGCCGGTTTTTGGGCATGGCCGCAAAGCCTACCTCGTGCCGCACCGCTCCCAGGATGTACTCGGCCGACTGGCCCCGGACGCTTTGGTAGGTGCTCAGGTTGGTGTTGTAGCCCAGCGTGGTGTACACGGTAGGACCATGGCACTCGTAGCAATGAGTTGCCAAAATAGGCGCCACCACTTTCGAGTAAGTAACGGGTTCCGTGTCGTTGCAGGGGCCGGGCTCGGAACCGTGCGAGTACGTGCAGCCAGCAGCAAGGGTGCAGAGCAAGCTAAGAGCGCCCGCCCAGGCGTGAAATGGGAATAGCGGTAATAGTCGACGCATAAAATGCAATGAAACAGGAGGTACTTAAAGAGGCCTTTCGGTGACGGCAAAATGCATCGAAAGGCCTCTCCTTAAGTATTGATTAATTATAGGGCGCAACCCTACAGGCCGAAGCTATACACGGCTTTCAAGTACACGAAAGCACCGTTTGCGCCCATCTGCACGGGCGCATAGGGATACACGTCCCGGTTGGTCGGGAAGGGCGACGCGGTGTTGAAGCGGTTCTGAAAGTCCTGCTCAAAGGCGCGGCGGCTGGCAAACCCGCCCGGCGCCACGCCGTTGGTGGCGGCTTCGTCAATGGTATTGGGCTTCACGTTCAGCAGGTTTTGGGCACCCAGCGTCAGGCTCAGGCCTTTGGTGGCCTGGTAGCTCACCAGCAAGTCGGTCACGGTGCGGGGCTTGAACACCAGCAGGTAGCCGCCGAAGTCGTACACCGTGGGGTCCGGGGCCACGTCGTAGTAGCTCACTTCGCCAAAGTAAGTGTTGCGCACGCCCACGCCCAGTTTGCCGCGGGTGTAGTTGAGGCCGAGCAGGATTTTGCTGGCCGGGCTGCCCGTTTCGATGAGCGAAAGCTGGCGTGGGTCAATGTAGTTGGTGGTGGGGTTGTTGTCGTTTTCCAAGCTCCGGAAGTTTTCCGGCACGTTCACGCGCCGGGTGCGGGTTTGGGTAAAGTTGGCGGCCGCGGTCACCGCCAGCTGGCCGCTGCCCAGGGCATGGCGGTAGTTGCCCACCAGGTCCAGGCCCTTGGTGCGGGTATCCAGGGCATTAGTGAAGAACTGAGCCTGGCTCACGAAGTATTCGCCCAGCGTTTGGGTAAGTTCGGGACTGATGCCGGCTCCCGGCCGCAACAGGCCCGAAAGGGCAATGCGGTCGTCGATGTCGATGAGGTAGGCATCGGCCGTGAACGAGAAGGCCGGCGTGGGGGTCAGCACCACACCGGCGCTGTAGTTGAGCGAACGTTCGGGGGCCAGCGTGGGCAACCTGAACGCCTGAGCCAGCGGGTGCTCGTTGTCAAAAATGCCCGCGTAAATCACGCTGTTTGTTCCGGGCCGCTGCGTAATCTGGCGGTATACTGCCTGCTGCAAAGAAGGGGCCCGGAAACCGGTGTTGAAGGCGCCGCGCAGCGCTGCAACTTTGTTGACTTGCAGGCGGGTGGTGGCCTTGTAAATAAAAGCCGAGCCAAACGTGGAGTAGTTCTCGTAGCGCAGCGCGCCGCTCACCGACCACTGCTTGGTTACGTCAGCTTCCACGTCGAGGAATGCGCCCACGTTGGTGCGATGGCCCAACACGACCGAGGACTCACCAAAGCCGCTGAAACCTTGCGCGCCCTGCTGCGACCCTGCTTTGCCTTCGTCGTACTCGCCTTCCGTGCGCTCGTCGCCGCGCAGAATCTCGTATTGGTCCGCTCGAAATTCACCGCCAAAGGCCACGTTGGTGCCCGCCAGCACTTTGTCAAAAAACCGATTTACGGTAGCGTTGGTCACGTTCTGCAAGAACTGGAAGCCGCCGGCGTTGTCAAACACCGTGGGCGAAGACGCTCCCAACGAGGCGTTCAGGGTGTTTTCCAGGTCATAGGTCATCCGGTTCAGGCCCGTGGTGTTGCTCAGGTCCAAGGTCCAGTGGTTGGCGCCGCTCTGGCCCAGCACCACGCCCACGGTGCCAGCCCCGTCGTGAATGCGGGTATTGACCTGAGGCTGGTAGCCATCCGGAAAAGTCTCATCCACCACGTCGGGCTCTTGCTTGGCCCGCAGCACCCACGGCGTGGAGGCCTGGCCCCGCCGAAAATTGTAGCCGCCAAACCCATAGAACGCCACTGCGTTGGTTAACTCCACCCGGGCGTTCACCAAGCCCCGCACGTTGCGCACGCGGGCATCGGCGTTGTTCTGCACGAAGTCGTCGTAACTCTTGCCAGCCGCGGCCAGGGCCGCCTGCTCGGCGTTTGGGTCGTTGGCCACGTACACCGGGCTAATCAGCGGGTTGCGGGCGTAGCCCCGAACGGTGCGGTCGCGGTAATCCCCGTCAACCGTCACGTTCAGGAAGCCTTTCTGGCCCAGGCGAAACCCTTTATTAATGCCCAGCAACGTGGCCAGTCCGTCGCCTTCCGAGGTAACCCCTGTGTTCAGGAGCACGCTGCCGGCGCGGTTGTCGCTTTTCAGGTTGATGTTCATTACGCCGGCAATGGCGTCGGAGCCGTACTGCGCAGCGGCACCGTCGCGCAGCACTTCCACGCGGTCTATGCCCAGGCTGGGCAGCGTGTTGAGGTCCGTGCTCACGCTGCCCACCCCGCGGTTGCCCAGCAGGTTCACCAAAGCGGTGGTGTGGCGGCGCTTGCCGTTCACCAGCACCAGGAGCTGGTCGGTGCCCAGGCCGCGCAGGTTGGCGGCATCCACGTGGTCGGAGCCACCCGCCGCCGTCTGGCGCGTCGAGTTAAAGGCCGGCACCGTGTACTGAAGCAGCTGCGTCAGGTCGGTTTGGGGCACGGTGCGCACCAGGGCCGCCACGTCCACTATGTCCACCGGCACCGCCGACTCCAGGACCGTACGGTCATCACGGCGCGTACCTACGGCCACCGTCTCGGGGTTGAGCGTCACGGCCAGCACCGTGGACTCACCGGTTTTCAGAAAGACGTTGGTGATGGTTTGGGGACGGAAGCCGGGCTTCTGCACCTGCACAATGTAGGCGCCGCTGGCCACCAGCCCATTCATGGCGAAGAGGCCCCGGGCGTCGGTCACGGTGGCCCGGCGGATGCCGGTGGCCAGCGAAATTACGGCCACGGAAGTGCCGGGTTGTGGCACGCTTGGCGCGGCGGCGCTTGTGGAAACCACCTGCCCGCTCAGGCCGGTTTCGGTGCCCGCTTGGGTGGCTCCGGTGGCAGGAGCCAGTTGGGTTTGCGCCTGAGCGGCAGCGCAAGGGAGTCCGGCACTCAGCAGCGCGCTGAGCAATCGGCTATAAGTACGAGTAGGTGTCATGTAATAAGTGCAATCAAATTTATATTTGAAAAGTGCAAAAAACAGTTTTGGGATAAGGTTTCTTAAAATGGGATACGAATATCATGCATAAATAGGTTGATTGTAAATGCTAAGAACAACAGTTAGTTAGTTAGCTCGGCCTTTAAAAATTTTATATGACTAATTACAAGGACTTAAAGTTTTTTGATTTGCATAGATTTAGTAGGCCAAATAATTTTATCAACATTAATTCCAACCTTTGCACATCTTTTTAAATCACCCCATCCATATTTTTAACAAAAATCAACTTACATGAAACAATCCTACATTCTTGGTGCCTTTGCGGCTTTGAGCTTATTGGCTGGCTGTAGCAAGAAAGAAGAGGTTAAACCTTCACCAGACACCACAGTGGAACTGGTGGCTGTCATCAACGGTGCCCAGCAAGTGCCGGCAAACAACTCCCCCGCTACGGGCACTTTCGCCGGCACGTACACCAGCATCAACGGCGTGAAGCAGTTGAAATATACGGTTACATTCAAAGACATGTCGCCCAATACTGCGCCCAGCAGTGCCCACATTCACGAAGGTGCACCCGGCAAAACTGGGGTGGTGATTATTCCATTCACCCCTGCTCCCGGTACTACGTTGAGCTCGCCCATTACCGGCATGTATACCCTCTCCGACGTTCAAGCCGAGAACCTGCTGAGCAACAAGATGTACGTAAATATTCACTCGCGTAATCAGCCCTCGTACGTAGCGGAAGGTGAAATTCGCGGCGACATCAAGAGAAAGTAAGCCCAAGTCCATTTGCGGGTTAGGCGAAGGTTTTTGCTGACACTCAACAACGGCAGCGTGGAGCGTTTGCATCGCCAAGCTGAATCATAAAAAAAGCCCGCTTATTGGCGGGCTTTTTTTATGATTCAGCTTG
>NZ_DASVSI010000126.1:0-38692 GCF_036388155.1 Hymenobacter sp.
GTGCGCCAATTACTGACCGAGTGGATGCACGATTACAACACCCTGCGCCCGCATCAAGCGCTGGGGTTTTTAACCCCGATGGAATTTAAACAAGCAGCCTGACTCTGGTTTTGATTGGCCCACCAAACGGGGAAGCTTACACCTTGGCAGGGTAAACTGAATGTCGTTAGTAAGTAGCTGCCGCGTGGGTCGGTCGTTGGTCAGTTCGTAAAGTGTAAACCGAAACCGGACGGGCTTAAAATCATTCCGTGCGACATAGAAGCGAAAGCTGTCGACGTAACAACTGCGCCGCACTGGCAACACGGTGGCCACTTCCCAGCCGCGCTCGTCGCTGCCCACAGTCAGCATGGAGTCCCGGATGGAGGTGGTCCAGTAGGCCATTCCTCCCACCTCGTTGCGGCCCATGATGGCCGGCCTGAGTTGGGAGTGGCGCACCTGCACTTCGCTCAGTGTTTGGGATTGCGGCAGCAGGCACCACACGGCCTCCGCCTGTCGCAACTGGCCAACCGTGAGACGCTGCGCCCGAAAGCCAACGCACGAAATAATGACGGAATCGGTAGCAGGAAGCGTCGCAGGCACGGCAAAAACGAAATGGCCCATTTCATCAGCAGTCGAGCCCAGCGCTTTCCCCTTTACGCCCACCGTGGCAAAAGCCACCGGCTTGCCCGAAGCGGCGGCTACCACGCGCCCCTTAAGCTGCTGGGCTGTGCTGGCCAGCGTACAGGATAATAGAAAACCCGACAATAAAATGCGTAGCAACATGAGGTGGGCGAGGGGATGATTCCGGCAAGCTGGTTGCCAAGTGGAGACTGAGATGTTGCCTTTGGTTGCACCCTGTCTATGCTGGGTACCTTAAATCAAGTGGCCCGCTTTTAATTATGGGCATTTAATACCCGAAACATGGCTTCGCCTGTTGCTACTCTGCCCCAGCAGTGCTAATGGCACCCAACTACTATGACCCAATCCGAACTAACAGCCGAAGACATTGACCGCATCATCGAAATGGCGTGGGAAGACCGCACCCCGTTCGAGGCAATCGAACTGCAATTCGGCTTGCCCGAATCGGAGGTCATCAAACTGATGCGACGGGAAATGAAAGCGTCTTCGTGGCGCATGTGGCGGGCTCGGGTCCAAGGCCGCGCCACCAAGCACCGGGCCAAAAGCGCGGTTGACGATGGCCGCTTTAAGTCAACCAGACAGCGCAGCATTAGCTTTAATAAAATTGCCAAGCGAGGCTGAGGATATCCCTTAGTTCATTCGTGATAGACAGCTATACAGGGGCAAAAACAAAACGGGATGGTCGGGTTGCATTTATATGCAGCCCGACCATCCCGTTTTGTTTTTAATTAAAAGCCAGCTTTCGAGGCAATAATTATTGCCCCTGAATGGCCTGCACTCCAGCCTCGGCCACGGCGTGGTCGTCTTCCACGGTGCTGCCCGATACGCCAATGGCGCCAATTACCCGGTTGCCCGAATCCATTATCGGAATGCCGCCGGGGAAGGTGATGAGGCCGTTGTTGGAATGCTCGATGTTGTAGAGCGGGCCACCGGGCTGCGACAGCTTGCCGATTTCGCCGGTCGGCATATCAAAGAAGCGGGCCGTTTTGGCCTTCTTAATGGAAATGTCCAGCGAGCCCAGCCACGCGTCGTCCATGCGAACGAAGGCGGTAAGATTGGCGCCGGCATCCACGACGGCGATGTTCATTTTGACGCCTATTTCCAAGGCTTTCTGGTGTGCGGCTTGGATGGCAGCTTGTGCTTGTTCGAGGGTAATACCCATGGTGTTGTTGGGGAGATAGTGAAGAACGGTACGCGTGCTCAACTACAATAGCCGCCCCTTGGTTACGTCTCAGCAGTTAATTGCAAGAATCCCACAACTTGCGGCCATCACGCTCCCGCACGCTCGACAGGGAAAAAACGCTAACAGCACTCACCTGATTGAGCAGAGTCCGCACTCTTTAGGCAAACGGAATGGCCGGGCTCAGGGCCCAGCGCCACGCCAAGGCCACCAGCACGGCCAAGCCCACTAGCCCCCACGCCACGTGGGTGGGCTGCGGCCGCTTCACGGTGTCCGAAAACACTTCGTTGAGGCAACCCAGGGCCAGCGGGGTCACCAGCAGCCCCATCATCAGCAGGTGCAGTAGCTCGTGGACGGTGATGAACGGCAGCTTGCTCACGCCGATGAAAACTCCGCCCAGCACCCAGGGCACAATCAGCGTGCTTGCCACCATCAACTTGCGGTTGGAGTGACGCATCACCGTTTTGGAGTCGTGGGCCTGCAGAAACGCCACCGCTCCAAAATAGCCCAGCGCCAGCTGCACCAGTCCCGCCAGCAGCGCCAGCATCACGTTGACCACGTTACCCAAGCCAATGGTCCACTCCGGCACGTACCAGAAGCCCGATTGTGTGAAGGTATCGGCCAGCAAGGCCCCAAAAACCGCATTGCAGGCATGGAAAGCCACCCACAGCAGCAGCAGCTTAATTTGCCCGCGTTTGGCCCGTTCGTGCCGCCAAAACCACATAAATGCCGCCACGCCCAGGAGCAAGCACACCAGCGGCCCGGCCCCGTACACCGCGATGATGGCCGTGGGCCACCACTCGGCATCGGCCAGGGTGTAGGTGATGCGGCTGGGGTCCCAAATGCCCCGCAAATGGTAGAATTGGGACAGCTTGGCCTTGGTAATCTGGTGCGCTGCCCACACCAGGTAATAAGCCAGGACGTACAGCGCCGTGCCGTTCAGGGCCACTACTAAAAATTTCTTTTTGTCGGTGGTGTAGGACTCGGAGGGAAGCGTAGCGGTTTCCGGTTCCATAGGCAACGGGTGCTAATCGGTCAAAAGTGAAGAATCAGCAAAACTAACCAGCAGCTTCTTATCCCCGCAAGGGCCGCGGCAGGTACCGCTGGGCCTTCCGGCTGGCTTATGCGCCCCGTGCTTCGTACCTTCGCGGACTGAAAAACCGCCCTCTGTGAAGAATATCCGCAACTTTTGCATCATTGCCCACATCGACCACGGTAAAAGCACCTTGGCCGACCGCCTGCTGGAGTTTACCAGCACCGTGGCGAAGCGCGACATGCAGGCCCAATTGCTCGACAACATGGACCTGGAGCGCGAGCGCGGCATCACCATTAAGAGCCACGCCATTCAGATGCAGTTTCCCTACAAAGGGGAGACCTACACGCTGAACCTGATTGACACGCCCGGCCACGTCGACTTTAGCTACGAAGTGAGCCGCAGCATCGCCGCCTGCGAAGGCGCCCTGCTCATCGTGGACGCTTCGCAGGGCATCGAGGCCCAAACCATTTCCAACCTCTACCTCGCCATCGGGGCAGACTTGGAAATCATCCCCGTGCTCAACAAAATTGACCTCCCGCACGCCATGCCGGAGGAAGTGACCGACGAAATCGTGGACCTCATCGGCTGCAAGCCGGAGGACATCATCCACGCTTCGGGCAAGGCCGGCATTGGTATTGAGGCCATCCTGAACGCCATTATCGAGCGGGTGCCCGCGCCAAAGGGCGACCCAGATGGGCCTTTGCAAGCGCTGATTTTTGACTCGGTTTTCAACTCCTACCGCGGCATCGAGGTTCTGTTCCGCATCAAGAACGGCGTGATGAAAAAGGGCGACAAGCTCCGTTTCATGGCCACCGGCAAGGAATACGGCGCCGACGAAATCGGCATCCTGGGCCTGAACCAGGAGCCGCGCCAGGAAATGCACGCCGGCAACGTGGGCTACCTCATTTCGGGCATCAAAGAAGCCCGCGAAGTGAAGGTGGGCGACACCATTACGCACGTGCACCGCCCCACGCCAGAAGCCATCCAAGGCTTCGCCGACGTGAAGCCGATGGTATTCGCCGGCATCTACCCGGTTGATACTACGGAGTACGAAGAGCTGCGCTCCAGCATGGAGAAGCTGCAGCTCAACGACGCCTCGCTGGTGTGGGAGCCCGAGACGTCGGTGGCCCTGGGCTTTGGCTTCCGTTGCGGCTTCCTGGGCATGCTGCACATGGAAATCGTGCAGGAGCGCCTGGAGCGCGAGTTCAACATGACGGTCATCACCACGGTGCCGAGCGTGCAGTTCCACGCCACGGGCACCAAAGACCAGCTGCTGACCATCAACGCCCCGAGCGAAATGCCGGAGCCGAACCTGATTAAGCACATCGAGGAGCCGTACATCAAGGCCCAGATTATCACGGCTTCGGAATACGTGGGGCCCATCATCACGCTGTGCATGGAGAAGCGCGGCATCATCAAAGGCCAGTCGTACCTGACTTCTGAGCGGGTGGAAATGAGCTTCGAGCTGCCGCTGTCGGAAATCGTATTCGACTTCTTCGACAAGCTCAAGTCCATCAGCCGCGGCTACGCTTCGCTCGACTACGAACTGATTGGCTTCCGCGAGTCCGACATGGTGAAGCTGGACGTGATGCTGAACGGCGAGAAGGTGGACGCCCTATCGGCCATCGTGCACCGTTCCAAGAGCTACGAGTGGGGCAAGCGTCTCTGCGAGAAGCTCCGCGAGCTGCTGCCCCGCCAGATGTTCGACATCGCCATTCAGGCGTCCATTGGCCAGAAAATCATTGCCCGGGAAACCGTGAAAGCGCTGCGCAAAAACGTAATTGCCAAGTGCTACGGCGGCGACATCAGCCGGAAACGCAAACTGCTTGAAAAGCAGAAAGAAGGCAAAAAACGGATGCGCTCCGTGGGTTCCGTCGAGATACCGCAAGAAGCTTTCCTGGCGGTGTTGAAAATTGATTAACTTCAGAAAAGCGGCTTTCGGGCCGCTTTTTTGTTTTTATTGGCGAAGGCAAAATCTTGATAGAAAAGCCTTGCTAGCAACCCTTTATCATCGCAGTACGGAAGGACTGCCAACCCATTCGCTGCTTTCAGGCTCATATCCTAACAATGACACCAACCACCACCTCCAACCTCATCGACGGCAAGCAAACCGCCGAAGACATCAAAGCCGAAATTGCAGCCGAAGTAGCGAACCTGAAAGCCGCGGGCAGCAAAGTCCCGCATCTGGCGGCCATCTTGGTGGGGCACGACGGCGGCTCCGAAACTTACGTGCGCAACAAAGTGCTGGCCTGCGAGCGGGTAGGCTTCCAGTCCACGCTGCTGCGCTACGAGGACGACATCACGGAAGCCGAGCTGCTGGCCAAAGTAGCGGAGCTGAACCACGACCCTGAGATTGATGGCTTCATTGTGCAGCTCCCGCTGCCGGCCCACATCAACCCCGAAAAAGTCATCGAAGCCATCCGGCCGGAGAAGGATGTCGACGGGTTTCACCCCATGAACATCGGCCGGATGGTGGCCGGTTTGCCTGCCTTGCTGCCGGCTACGCCTTCCGGCATTGTGGAGTTGCTGAGCCGGCAGGGCATCAAAACCAGCGGCAAGCACTGCGTGGTTATTGGTCGCTCAAACATTGTGGGCACGCCGGTTAGCATATTGCTGGCCAAGAATTTGGACACGGCCAACTGCACGGTTACTTTATGTCACTCCCGGACCCAAAACCTGGCCGACATATGCCGCACCGCCGACATCGTGGTGGCTGCTATTGGCCGGCCCGAGTTTGTGACGGCCGACATGGTGCGGCCCGGTGCGGTGGTCATTGACGTGGGCACGACCCGCGTGGCCGATGCCACGAAGAAGAGCGGCTACACGCTGAAAGGGGACGTCAATTTTGCGGAAGTGGCCCCGCTGGCGGCGGCCATCACGCCTGTGCCCGGTGGCGTGGGCCCCATGACCATTGCCATGCTTCTGCTGAACACCTTGCGCGCTGCGAAGGGGGAGATATACCCGCATTCAGCAAGCTGATTTTAGGAATATTTGGTTAGCGTAGCCCAACCCCGTACTTTTAAAGTTCGGCATCGGGAACGACGTGTCTTATTGCCTGCGTTTGGGTAGCACCGCTTTCAAACGCATTTTAGTTTAATTCCCCGTGACTTTACTTTCTCTCGATATTATTGCACCTTCTGGTGATTTGCCCTCGTCTGCAACCGACGTGCTCCTGCCCGTCATGGAGCAGTTTTACACCATTCAGGGCGAAGGGTACAATACGGGCCGGGCTGCGTATTTTATCCGGTTAGGGGGCTGCGACGTCGGGTGCCACTGGTGCGACGTAAAGGAGTCGTGGGACGCGGAAGCCCATCCCAAGCAAACGATTTCGCAACTCGTGGCTGCAGTGCTGGCCTTTCCCGGCCGCAACGTGGTGATAACTGGAGGCGAGCCCCTGATGCATGACTTGGGCCCGCTTACGGCTGCGTTGCGCGCCGCTGGCTGCCAGACGTGGCTGGAAACGTCGGGTGCGCACCCGCTTTCTGGCACCTGGGACTGGGTGTGTTTGTCGCCCAAAAAATTCAAGGCGCCGTTGCCGGAGGTGCTGGCTGCCGCCCACGAACTAAAAGTCGTGGTCTTCAATGGCTCTGATTTTGCTTGGGCTGAGGAACACGCGGACCTCGTGCCGGCCAGTACCCGCCTCTATTTGCAGCCCGAATGGAGCCGCGCGGCGCGCATGACCCCCGAATTAGTAGACTACGTGAAGCGACATCCGCGTTGGCAGGTTTCGCTTCAGACCCATAAATACCTCGATATCCCCTAGCTTTCCTTATGAGTCGCATTACCGTGTTGGGGGCCTTGCGCCTCGGAATTATGTCGTTGCTGTGGATGACTTCGGTGGAAGCCGCGTGGAGCCAGCTTCCCGTCAAGGTCCAAACGCCTACCAACACTAAGGCCCGGGGCCTGCTCGAAAAAGCCCAGCAGCAGGTAAAAGAACGCGACTTCATCAAGGCCATTGAAACGCTGAACCAGCTCAACGAGAAGTTTCCCTCTTTCGGGGAAGCGTATTTGTTGAAGGGCTCGTTGTCGAAGGCGATAGGCGACAACCGCGGTGCCCTGGCCGCCTACCGCGACGGCCTGAGCAAAGTGCCGCTCGACGCTTCGCACGCCTCGGAGTACCAGTTATTGGGTGATTTGGCGTTGAGCTACGGCGAGTACCAAACCGCGCTGGATGCTTACAAGCAGCTGCTAAAAGTGGCGCCCAAGACGCAGAAGAACCTCGCAAAATCGCAGCGGCAACTGCTCACGTGTGAGTTTGCGCTCAACGCCATGAAGAACCCCGTGGGCGAGGCGCCCGTGGCCCTCACGTCCCCGCTGAACAGCTTCAAGTTCCAGTATTTTCCGGCCCTCACGGCCGACAACCGCTTCCTGCTATTTACGGGCCGGCCGGCTTCCAGCAGCGGCGAAGATTTGTATGTGAGCCGCCAAAACAAAGACGGCTCGCTTGGGGCCCCAGTGCCCATCTCGCCGGCCATCAACTCCAGTTACAACGAAGGAGCCGGGTCCATTTCCGGCGACGGTAAAACCCTGGTTTTTGCGTCCTGCGACCGGCCCAAGGCCATTGGCAACTGCGACTTGTACATCTCGCGCCGCACGGGCAACAACTGGAGCGCGCCCGTGAACCTGGGCACCAATGTTAATTCCACGGAGTGGGATTCGCAGCCGTCGCTTTCTGCCGATGGCCGCACGCTCTACTTTACCTCCACCCGCCGCGGCGGGCAGGGCCAGGAAGACATTTACGTGAGCACCCTGAAGCCCGACGGAACGTGGAGCGGGGCGCAAAACGTGGGCACGCCCGTGAACACAGCCGGCAAGGACATGGCGCCGTTCATTCACGCCAGCGGCACCACCTTGTATTACGTCACCGACGGCTTGGTGGGCATGGGCGGGCTCGACGTCTTCCGCTGCGAGCAGAACGCCGCGGGCAAATGGGGTGAGCCGCGTAACCTGGGCTTCCCGCTCAATACGTTCGAGAACGAAGCCTCCCTCTTCATCACCTCCGACAACCAGAAGGGTTTTTGCTCTCGCAGCCGGGCCAGCGACGAGCCCGCGGCCGGCTCGCGCATGGTACGGGAGCGGCCGGTGGAGCTGTTCAGCTTCACGGTGCCACCGCCGGTGAAAGCCCGCGAATCCAGCACTTATACTCAGGGCCGGGTGTTTGACGCCAATACCAAAAAGCCGCTCAAAGCAGAGGTGAAGCTCTACGACTTGGACACGGACGTGCTCACGCAGTTCGTGACGTCTGACCCCGAATACGGCGACTATACCGTGGTGCTCAACGAGGGCCACCATTACGCCATGTACGCGGCCGCCGACAAATACCTGCTCAAAAGCCTCAGCTTCGACTATTCTGACCAGCACACCTTCGACCCGCAGGCCCTGGATATCTACCTCGAGCCGGTGCGCTCCGGCCGCAGCGTGGTGTTGAATAATCTGTTTTTCGATACCAATAAATACGAACTTAAATCCAGGTCCCGCACCGAGCTCAACCGCCTGATTGAGTTTTTGCAACAGTACCGCGACGTACAGATTGAGGTATCGGGTTACACCGACAACGTAGGTACTCCCGAAGCCAACATCCAGCTCTCGCAGCGCCGGGCGCAGTCGGTGGTCGAGTACTTGTCTAGTCACGGCATTTCGGCCAACCGGCTACGCTCCAAAGGATATGGCGAAAACCGCGCCCTGGCCCCAAATGACACCGAAGCCCACCGGCGACTCAACCGCCGCATTGAGTTGCACATCCTCTAAAGCCCCTAAAATGGGTAACCTACTTTGCCGGTCTCGGGAAGTTAAAAAGCCCTTTTACTTAAAGTAAGGCTTTAAACAACTGAAAATATAGTAGGATTTAGGTGGTAAAAATATATGGCTCGCCAAATGGTGAGCTTTTTTTTTGCTTCATCATCTCGTTTTTTATTATGCTAACACGACATTATAAATCAGATAGTTATAATATCGCGGGCAAAGTGAGTGATTAAAAAAGTGACAAAAAAAATATTTTTCGTTCAAAAATAAATTGTGCTTAGGTTTGGCTCAGTCAAATGTCCACAACCTCATTATTCACTCCATTCAACCACCATTTATTTTCCAACCCATGAAAAACCTGTTCTTCGCTACGTGCATTGCCGCCTCCATGTGCACAGTACCCGCCGCTGCTAAAGGCCCCGGTGATGGGTCGTACTCCAAAGCCATGATGAACCGCGCCAACACCCTTACCCGGGCCCTGGCAGAACGTATCCAGTTCAACGAGGCCCAGTTCATCGCCATCAAGCAGCTCCACCTCAACATGCTCACCGAGCGCCGCGACCTAGAAATCATGCTGAACGGCGCCAGCGCCGAAGAGCGCGACGCCCAGCTTTCGTGGGCTCAGCAACGCTACGAGAGCGACCTCATGTACCTGCTAAAGCCCCAGCAAGTGGTGGCCTACCAAGCCCTGCGCAGCAACTTCACCGCGCACCGCCTCAAATAGGGGAGGACACCACCCCGTCGGACACGAATAAGCCCGCTCGAAAGAGCGGGCTTTTGTTGTTAAAAACGAAGCTTGATTAGCGCCCGCTGATGGCGGTGTAGTCACGCTCCAATTCGCCGGTGTAAATCTGGCGGGGACGGCCGATGGGCTCTTTGTTCTCGCGCATTTCCTTCCACTGGGCAATCCAGCCGGGCAGGCGGCCTAGGGCAAACATCACCGTAAACATCTCGGTGGGGATGCCGAGGGCTTTGTAGATGATGCCCGAATAGAAGTCCACGTTGGGGTAGAGCTTGCGTTCGATGAAGTACTGGTCCGTCAGGGCAGCTTGTTCGAGCTCCTGCGCGATTTTCAGCAGGGGGCTGTCTTGCATGCCGAGGGCTTGCAGCACCTCGTCGGCGGCTACTTTGATGATTTTGGCGCGCGGGTCGAAGTTCTTGTACACGCGGTGGCCGAAGCCCATGAGGCGGAACGGGTCGTTCTTGTCCTTGGCTTTGTTGATGAACTTGCTGGTGTCGCCGCCATCGGCCTCGATGGCCTCCAGCATTTCAATCACCTCCTGGTTGGCGCCGCCGTGCAGCGGGCCCCACAGGGCGTTGATGCCGGCCGACACCGAGCCGTAGAGGCTGGCGTTGGCCGAGCCCACCAGGCGCACCGTGCTGGTCGAGCAGTTCTGCTCGTGGTCGGCGTGCAGGATGAGGAGCTTGTTGAGGGCGCTTACCACTACGGGGTTGATTTCGTACTTCTCGGTGGGGAAGCTGAACATCATGTAGAGGAAGTTGGCGCAATAGTCCATGTCGTTGCGCGGGTAGTTCAACGGATGGCCCATGTTGTTCTTGTAGGTCCAGGCCGCGATGGTCGGCATCTTCGCCAGCAGGCGAATGATGTTCAACTCCATTTCTTCGGGGCTCAAGTCCGGCGACACGCTCTGCGGGTAGAAACCGGTGAGCGCGCAGATGAGCGACGACAGGATGGCCATGGGGTGCGTGGCCGACGGGAAACCGTCGAAAATCTTTCGCATGTCCTCGTGCACCAGCGTGTGCTTGGTGATTTGGCCGCTGAAGTGGGCCAGTTCGGCTTCGGTGGGCAGCGCCCCGTAAATCAGCAGGTAAGCAACTTCGAGGAAGGTTGACTTTTCGGCCAGTTGCTCAATGGGGTAGCCGCGGTACCGGAGAATGCCTTCTTCGCCGTCGAGGAACGTGATGGAGCTCTTGGTGGCGCCAGTGTTTTTGTAACCAGAATCGAGGGTAACGTACCCGGTTTGGTCGCGCAGTTTGCCAATGTCAAACGCTTTTTCGTGTTCGGTGCCTTCGATGACGGGCAAGCTGATGGATTTGCCGTCGAGGATAAGTTCAGCAGATTCTGCCATGGGCGGGAGTGATGAGGGAAAAGTACAGCGCGAAACTAATTGATAAGCCCTAAGCCGGACAACTTCCGGCTCTTTCCAGGCTGAGCTCACTACAACTGAAACACAAGCATGGTTTCGCAGAATGGGCCTTTTGAGCCCATTATAGCAAATGGGAACGATTGCGCGATTTGATTATTAGAAATGCAAGGAGGTTCGAAGCGGGGATTATTTGCCAATGCAGAACTGGGTGAAAATGCTCGTGAGCAAGTCTTCGGACGATATCTCGCCCGTAATCTCGCCCAGCGCCGCCAGGGCATGGCGCAGGTCGGCAGCCAGCAGCTCGGTGCCGCGGCCCGTATCGAGCCCGGCCTGTACGGCAGCCAGGTGGCTGGCCGCCGTTTCAAGGGCCCGGGCGTGCCGCACATTGGTCACGATGGTAGCCGAGGCCGTGTTTTCCAGCGCCGAGCCGCGCACTTGCGCGACCAACGCGGCTTGCAAGGCTTCCAGGCCTTGGTTTTGCCCAGCGGCCAGCAGCACCAGCGGCATGGGCGCAGCGCCGGGCCGCTCGGCTTGCCGAAACGCCTGTTCGAAAGCGGCCAGCTGTTCGGCAGTGGCCAAGTCGGCTTTGTTGCCCACGGCCAGCACTGGCAAGTCCAGGCCCGCGGTCAACTCGGCAATTTCGGTGTGCACCTGGGCCGGGCTGAGCTCAGCCAGGTCGAACAGGTAAACCAGCAGGGCCGCCTGGCGCACGCGCTGCCGGGTGCGGCTCACGCCAATGGCTTCCACTTCGTCGGCGGGGTTGTCGCGCAGGCCCGCTGTGTCCACAAAGCGAAAACGCAGCCCTTCGATGCTCACTTCGTCCTCGATGAAGTCACGCGTGGTGCCGGGAATGGCCGATACAATGGCGCGTTCCTCCCGCAGCAAGGCATTGAGCAGGGTGGACTTGCCGGCGTTGGGCCGCCCGGCAATGACGGCCGTAATGCCGTTTTTGATGACGTTGCCCAACTCGAACGAGCGCAGCAAGCCGGCCACCACGCCGCGCACTTCGGCCAGCAAGTGGGCCAGCCCGGTGCGGTCGGCAAACTCCACGTCTTCTTCGCCAAAGTCCAGCTCCAGCTCGAGCAAGGCGGCAAACTTGATGAGCCGCCCCCGCAAGTCGCGCAATTCTTGCGAAAAACCGCCCCGCAGCTGGTTTAGCGCCACACGGTGGCTCAGGGCCGAGTCGGCGGCGATGAGGTCGGCCACGGCTTCGGCCTGGGCCAGGTCGAGGGCGCCGTTGAGGAAGGCCCGTTTGGTGAACTCGCCGGCTTCGGCCAGGCGCGCGCCGTGGCGCAGGAGCAGGGCCAGCACTTGGCGCACCACGTAGTCGGAGCCGTGACAGCTTATTTCCACTACGTCTTCGCGGGTGAAGGAGCGCGGCGCGCGGTATAAGGCCACCACCACTTCGTCGATGAGCTCACCGCCCGCTTCCCGTATTGCGCCGTAGTGCAGGGTATGGCCGGCCGCTGCGGCAAAGCTTTTTTTGGAGAAAACGGCGGCCGTGATGTCGACCGCACTGGGACCAGAGAGGCGAACCACAGCCAGCGCGCCCGCGCCCGGCGGGGTGGACAGGGCCACGATGGTGTCGGAGAAAAGAGGCGTCATGCCGTCACAAACAAATTGCAGCTCACTTCGGCCGAAATCAACGTAGTGCGTTCGCGGTTGACGCGGATTTCAAAGGAGTTATCAAACGTCACCTTGTCCAGCACTTCAACCAATGCGCCGAGCTGCAAACCGACTTTGTCGAGGTACTGCAGGAAGGGGACCGAGGTGTTTTTGACTGCGGCCAGGGTGCCGCGCTCGCCCACCGTGAGGTCGGCCAGCAGGCGGTGGGCGGGGCGGCGCATGGCCCCGTCCTCGGCGGGGATGGGGTCGCCGTGGGGGTCGAGGGCCGGGTGGCCCAGGAAGGCATCGAGGCGGCGCATGAGCAGCGGCGACTGCACGTGCTCCAACTCCTCGGCCACCTCGTGCACCTCGTCCCAATTGAAGCCGAGCTGCTGCACCAAAAACACCTCCCAGAGCCGGTGCTTGCGAATGGTGAGCAAAGCCACGCGCTGGCCTTCGGTGGTGAGCTGCACGCCGCGGTATTTTTCATAATCCAGCAAGCCTTTGTCGGCGAGGCGGCGTAGCATGTCCGTGACCGAGGCGGCGCGCGTGTCGAGGGCGGCCGCAATGCGGTTGGTGCTAACGCCCGCCGTGTCGGGCTCCGCCTCGGCTAGCTTAAAGATGGCCTTAAGGTAATTTTCCTCGGTGTGGCTGGGCATCTATTGGGGACTTAGGGACTTGGGGTCTTGGGGACTTGGTTTCGGCAGATTGGACGAAAAATCCAAGACCCCAAGACCCTAAGTCCCCAAGTTCCTTTTTACCATTTAATCAGGGCCGAGGCCCAGGTGAAGCCGCTGCCGAACGCGGCCAGGCACACCAAGTCGCCCCGCTGGATTTTGCCTTCCTGCACGGCTTCGCTCAAGGCCAGCGGCACGGAGGCGGCGGTGGTGTTGCCGTAGCGCTGGATGTTGCTGAACACCTTGTCGTCGCTCAGGCCCATCTTCTGCTGCACGTACTGGGTGATGCGCAGGTTAGCTTGGTGGGGAATGAGCATGTTGACGTCGGCGGGCTGGTAGCCATTTTTGTCCAGGGCTTCTTTGATGACCTGCGGGAAGCGCACCACGGCGTGTTTGAACACGTTTTGGCCGTTCATGTAGGGGTAGAGGTCCTGCTCATTCTCCATCATCCGCTTGTTGCGGTTGTCGCGGTTCGAGCTGGGCTCCTTCACAATCAGCTCCTCGGCGTGCTCGCCCTGGGAGTACAGGTGCGTGCTCAGAATTCCCTGGCCTTCGGTGGTGCTGGGGCGCAAGACTGCAGCGCCGGCCCCGTCGCCAAAAATGACGGAGACGCCGCGGCCCTCGGGCGACTTGTCGAGGCCCGAAGAATGAATTTCGGAGCCCACCACCAGCACGGTGTCGTACATGCCGGTGCGCACAAACTGGTCGGCCACCGACAGGGCGTAAATGAAGCCCGAGCATTGGTTGCGCACGTCCAGGGCGGGGCAGTTGTTGGTGATGCCCAGCTCGCGCTGCATGAGCACGCCGGAGCCGGGGAAGAAATAGTCGGGCGAGAGCGTGGCAAACACTATCATCTGCACGTCGTTGGGCGCCACGCCAGCCATTTCCATGGCTTTGCGGGCGGCGTTGGCGCCCATGTTGGCCGTGGTGTCCTTGCCCTCCTCGAACCAGCGCCGCTCCTGGATGCCGGTGCGCTCCTGAATCCAGGCGTCGGAGGTGTTCATCATGGGCTCCAACTCGACGTTTTTGACTACCCGGGTTGGCACATAATGGCCGACACCGGCAATGTAAGAGTGACGTAAGGAGGCCATGGGGAAGCTAAAGTGAGGTGGGAATTCGAAAAATGAGTTAACGCCGAAGCGGGGATGGTGGGTTTACGAGCAGCCTGAACAGTTGACGCAAAAGGGGCGCAAAGGTGGCGGTTTAAACCAAAGAATCCAGCAAAAGCCACAATTTTTTGCTTTCCTCCACCCAAAGCACGTCTCTGGAAATGCCGTTGGGGTAAAAACGCTGATTGCGGAGCTGGGCCACGAGGGCCGGACCGTCGAAGGGCTGCGCAAAATCCAGCTGCAGGCCCGCGCCGTGCTGGCGGACGAGTTCCTGCCACAGCGCATTGGGGGAAGTAATGACGGGCAAGCCGTGGGCCAGGTATTCAAACAGCTTGGTGGGGCGGCATCGTTCCGAGCTGGGGTGCGGCCGGTAAGGCAACAGGCCCAGGTGGCTCCAGCTGATTTCGGCCACAATGCGGGCGTGCGGCACCAGCTCGTCGCCTCCAATGAGGGTGAGCCAGTCGGCGTTTATCTCCACGGCCTGCCGAAGCTGCTGCAGCAGCGCCGGCTGCTGGCAAAAGCCAATGATGGTGAGCGTGGCACCGCCCGGCCAGGCCCAGCGCAGCCGGTCGGAAAAGGCAATGGCTTCGAGCACGCCATTGAGCTCCGAGATGGTGCCCGAATACAGCAGCCGCAGCGGTTGTTCGGGGGGCGGCAGGCGTTGCGGGCGGGCGGGCGGGGCCTCGCCGGCAGGCGGCTGGTACTTGTTTTCCAACACCACCACGCGGGATGCGGGCTGCTCGGTCAGGAAAGGTAATTCGTCGGCGTAGCTACTTTCGGCCAGGATGAGGCCGCCGGCTTGGCGCGCCGCCCAGGTTTCTACCCAGCGCAGCCCGGCGGCGAGCCAGCGGCGAACTGCTCCGCTGTATACCTGCTGGGTGGCCACGTTGAGCGCGTAGTTCTCACGGATGTCGTACACAAACCGGTGGCCTCGCCCCAGCCAAGACCACAGCACCGTGAGGGGCAGCAGTTCCGGCGCGTGCACGACGACCAGCCCAGGGTTGAGGCGCAGAAGCAGCGCCACGTACTGCCATTGCGCCGCCAGCCGGCCCAGGCTCAGCCGGGTGCCCTGGAAAATGGCGTGCGCCTGGATGCGCGAGGAGTTATCATCCGTTCCGGCGGCCGGGGTGGCCCGCCCGGCCACGTGCACGTCGATGTAAGGACGCTCGAGCAGCGTTTCGGCAAACTTGCCGCGCATGCGGGTATCGTCAACCGGCTTCAGGACCGAAGCCAGCAGCACGACAAAACGAGAAGGGCCGAAACCAAGCACGGGCCAAAGATGCTAGTTTTGCTGCGTTTTACGGCTCCCGTATCATCCGGTGGCTCCTTCGTTGCTTATCCCAACCCTTCATGTCTGACCTGCAAACCCTCATCGAACAGGCCTGGGCCGACCGCGCCCTGCTTCAAACCCCCGACACCAAAGCCGCCATCGAGCACGTCATCGAAGAGCTGGACAAAGGCCGCCTGCGCGTGGCCACCCCGCCCACCGAAGACGGCGGCGAGTGGACCATCAACGAATGGGTGAAGAAGGCCGTAATTCTCTACTTCCCCCTGCGCCAGATGAGCACCCAGGAGGTAGGCCCCTTCGAGTACCACGACAAAATGGCCCTCAAAACCGACTACGCCGGCCAGCAGGTGCGCGTGGTGCCGCCGGCCGTGGCCCGCTACGGCGCCTTCCTGGCCCCCGGCGTCATCCTGATGCCGAGCTATACCAACATCGGCGCCTACGTGGGCGAAGGCACCATGGTGGACACCTGGGCCACCGTGGGCAGCTGTGCCCAAGTGGGCAAGGGCGTGCACCTGAGCGGCGGCGTGGGTCTCGGCGGGGTACTGGAGCCCGTGCAGGCGGCCCCCGTCATCATCGAGGACGGCGCCTTCATCGGCTCGCGCAGCATCCTGGTGGAGGGCTGCCGCATCGGCAAAGAAGCCGTAATCGGCGCGGGCGTCACCATCACCGGCAGCACCAAAATCATCGACGTGACCGGCGCCGAGCCTAAGGAGTACCGCGGCTACGTGCCGCCGCGTTCGGTGGTCATTCCGGGCTCTATCAGCAAGAAGTTTCCGGCTGGCGAGTACCAGGTACCCTGCGCCCTCATCATCGGCCAGCGCAAACCCAGCACGGACTTGAAGACGAGCCTGAATGATGCGCTGCGGGACTTTGGGGTGTCTGTCTGAACCGCAGATTTTCGCCGATTAAACGAATTTCGCAGATTCAATTCCGGCTAATATAGCTAGAGCGAGCAAGCGGAAACAAGACTGCGGAAAAAGAGAAGGCCACCCGACAGGTGGCCTTCTCTTTTGGACGAACGAATGCGCGAATTGGCTACATGAATCTGCGAAATCCGTTTAATCGGCGAAAATCTGCGGTTCAGACCTTCAGCTTCTCCCCGAACAGTGCCTTCACCTTATCCACTTTGGGGCGGGCCACAAATTGGCAGTAGGGCTCGTGGCCGTGCAGGTTGAAGTAGTTTTGGTGGTAATTCTCGGCGGGGTAGAAGGCAGGAGCAGCCACGATTTCCGTCACCACCGGGTTGGGGAAAGCCTGGTTGTCGTTGAGCTTCTGCTTATACTCCTCGGCGAGCTGCTTTTGCTCCTCGTTGTGGTAGTAGATGCCGGAGCGGTACTGGGTGCCCACGTCGTTGCCCTGGCGGTTGAGGGTGGTGGGGTCGTGGGTTTTCCAGAAGATTTCCAGCAGCTCTTTGAAGCTGATAACGGCCGGGTCGAAGGTGATGTTGATGACTTCGTTGTGGCCTGTGAGGCCGCTGCACACTTCTTTATAGGTCGGGTTGGCAATGCGGCCCCCGGTGTAGCCAGAAACCACTTTCTCCACGCCTTTGAGGTTCTGAAAAACGGCTTCGACGCACCAAAAGCAGCCCGCTCCAAATGTTGCTTGTTCCATGGATGGGGAAATTGTAATGAGTTGTGATGACAACGCGGTAGACGCAGCGGAAGTTATTTCCTTACGCCTGGCGCATGGTCATTGCTTCGCTGCGCTCGCAATGACAAGAGGCTACCGCCGGAACCGCTCGGCCACCACCAATTCCTTCGAGCCGGCGGTGTATTGGTAGAAGCCTTCGCCGGATTTGGCGCCCAGTCGGCCGGCCATCACCATGTTCACCAGCAGCGGGCATGGGGCGTACTTGGGGTTGCCCAAGCCGTCGTGCAGCACCCGCAGAATGGCCAGACATACGTCCAGACCAATAAAGTCGGCCAATTGGAGCGGGCCCATCGGGTGAGCCATGCCGAGTTTCATGACCGTGTCAATTTCCTCCACGCCGGCCACGCCCTCAAACAAGGTGATGATGGCCTCGTTAATCATGGGCATCAAAATGCGGTTGGCCACGAAACCGGGGTAGTCGTTGACCTCGGTGGGCGTTTTGCCCAGCTGGCGCGACAGCTCCATCACTTGTTGCGTCACGGCGTCGGACGTGGCGTAGCCGCGAATCACCTCCACCAGCTTCATCACCGGCACGGGGTTCATGAAGTGCATGCCAATCACCTGCTGCGGGCGCTGGGTAACGGCGGCAATCTTGGTGATGGAAATGGACGAGGTGTTGGACGCCAGAATGGCACCCGCCGGCGCGTAGCGGTCCAGGTCGCGGAAGATTTGCAGCTTCAGGTCCACGTTTTCGGTGGCGGCTTCCACCACGAGCTCGGCCGCGGCCACGCCTTCTTCCAACGACGTGTAGGTGCGCAGGCGGCCGAGCGTGGCGGCTTTGTCTTCCTCGGTGAGGGTGGCTTTGGACACCTGGCGGTCCAGGTTTTTGGTGATGGTGCCCAGGGCGCGGTCCAGCGCCGGCTGGTTGATGTCGACCAGCGCGACCGTGAAACCGTGCTGTGCGAATACGTGGGCAATGCCATTGCCCATGGTGCCTGAGCCAATAACGGCGACGTTCATAACTAACGGGAAAAGTGTGGGTGGGACGTAAAACAGCCCCAAATGGACCGTTTCGGCAAAGCTACGGTACCATTAGCAACTGCCATTTTTGTTTGCATTTGGAAAATTATTTCTTCGATTATTATATCCTTTTGAAAGTGCCCCCGTACAAAGCCGCAGATTCCCTTCTTTTTCAGTTTCACACTTTCACCTCTCTCTAGCCATGGGCAACCTCCTCTATATCATCGCAGTCATCCTCATCATTATCTGGGCCCTGGGTTACTTCGGTATTCTCGGCGCAGGAATCGGCAATAACAGCTTGATTCACGTTTTGCTCGTAATTGCGGTCATTGCCATTCTGCTCCGTGTAATTAGCGGTCGGAAAGCAATATAACGGCCAACTGGATTAGCTAAAAAACACAAAAGAGCCGCGCTGGAAAACCAGCGCGGCTCTTTTGTGTTCGGGAAGCACGGCCTATTTGCCGAAGTTGTACAGGAAGCTAAACCGGATAACGAGCGCCGGGTAAAGCGAGTAGAGGGTGTTATCGAAATTGTACAGCCCGACAATGTCAACCGCCGCGTTTTGGCTCAGGGCCGAGCGGTAGCCAATGCCCGCGAGGGGAGTGGTTACCGTGCGCTTGTATTTATAAAACTCGTTGTTGGCGTTCACGTCAATCAATTCGGCGTTGGTGACTTCGTATTCGGCGTGCACAAAAAACTCTTTGTACACGATGTACTGCGCAAACGCTTTCACGCCCAGGCTGCTCAATTTGATGCTCTTGTCGCCTTGCGAGTTCAGAGCATAGCCGGCGTTCCTGAAATCGTCGGTCAGGCTGTAGCTGCTGTAGGCATAGGAAATGCCCGGCCCAATGGCGAACTTATTGGTGAGGCGGAAGCCCACGGCCGGCGCGGCGCTCACGTTGAATTGATTGAGCCCGCCGCTGGACGAGAAGCCCAAGCCGACGTTGGTGTACAGGAATTTCTTCGTCGGCGGCTTGTCCTCAGCACCTCCGGCTTTGGTGGCTTTGCGGTTAGGAAAGTCCAGGCCCGACGGGGCATCGGGAGACGGCGGCGCCGCCGGCTGTTCCGGTTCTGGCTGCGGAGCGGCCGGCTCCGTGGTGGGCGTGGTGGTCGGCTCCGTGGTGGGTGCTGGCACCGGCGTGGTGGTCGGCTCCACGGGGCGAGGCTGGGGCTGCGCGGGCGGCGGGCCGGGAGGGGCCTGGTTCAGCACCGGCTTTTCCTGGGCTTGGGCGCGGTGCGCGGGCAGGCCCGCAATGCCAGCAAGCAGGAGCAGCGGAAGCAAAAAGCGTTTCATGGTCATGAAAATGGAGTTAGTAACCGAAGGAAGGCGTAGCCAATGAAGGGTGAGGAAATGGTGAACAGCACTTCGGCCTTCCTCATTCCTCAAGTAACGCAGCATTAGGCAAGTTTGTACATTTTCTGGCGCTGCGACTTCAGCGTCTCGTCGGCCAGGTACTCTTCGTAGTTCATGCGGCGGTCGATGATGCCTTCGGGCGTGAGCTCGATGATGCGGTTGGCCACGGTGTCGATGAACTGCAAGTCGTGCGAAGCAAACAGGAGCGAGCCCGGGTAGTCGCGCAGGGCGTTGTTCAAGGCCGTGATGCTTTCCAGGTCCAAATGGTTGGTTGGGTCGTCGAGTACTTGCACGTTGCCGCCTTCGAGCATCATTTTCGAAAGCATGCAACGGACCTTTTCACCGCCGCTGAGCACGTTGCTTTTCTTCTGCGATTCCTCGCCCGAAAACAACATCCGGCCCAGCCAGCCCCGCACAAAGCTCTCGTCTTTTTCCACCGAATACTGACGGAGCCAGTCCACCAGGTTCAAGTCGCCGGATTCGAAGTAGCGGTTGTTTTCCTTGGGGAAGTAGCTGGGGGTGATGGTGGTGCCCCATTTTACCTCGCCCGTGGCCGGCTTGGCCTCGCCGAACATGATGTCGAAGAGGAGGGAAGCGGCGCGGTCGTCGCGGCCCACAATGGCCACTTTGTCCTTCTTGTCGAGCGTGAAGCTCACGTTTTTGAATATCGTCTGGCCGTCCACTTTGGCGCTGAGGTTTTCCACGCTCAGCAACTGGTTGCCGGGCTCGCGCTCGCTCTTGAAGGCGATGTACGGGTAGCGGCGCGAGCTGGGCTTGATGTCTTCCAGCGTCAGCTTTTGCAGCAGCTTCTGGCGGCTGGTGGCCTGCTTCGACTTCGAGGCGTTGGCCGAGAAGCGGCGCACAAACTCTTCGAGCTCCTTGCGGCGGTCTTCGGTCTTCTTGTTGGCATCCTGGCGCTGGCGCAGGGCCAGCTGGCTGCTTTCGTACCAGAACGTGTAGTTGCCGGGGTACATGGTGATTTTGCCGAAGTCCAGGTCGGCCATGTAGTTGCACACGGCGTCGAGGAAGTGGCGGTCGTGGCTCACCACAATCACGGTGTTCTGGAAGCCGTCGAGGAAGTTTTCCAGCCACAGCACGCTCTCGGCGTCGAGGTTGTTGGTCGGTTCGTCCAGCAGCAGCACGTCGGGGTTGCCAAACAGGGCTTGGGCCAGCAGCACGCGCACTTTTTCGCTGGCGCCGAGGTCGGCCATCAGCGAGTGGTGCTTGTCTTCTACTATGCCCAGGCCCGAGAGCAACTCGGCCGCCTCGTACTCGGCGTTCCAGCCTTCGAGGTCCGCGAATTCGCCCTCCAAGATGGCGGCGCGCTCGCCGTCGGCGTCGGTAAAGTCGGCTTTGGCATACAGCGCGTCCTTTTCCTGCATTACCGCGTACAAACGCTGGTGGCCCTGAATGACGGTTTGCAGCACGGGCTGCTCGTCGTAGGCAAACTGGTTCTGCTTGAGCACGGCCAAACGCTGGCCGGCGGGCATCTCCACCGAGCCGGTGTTGGGCTCGAGCTCGCCCGACAGGATTTTTAGGAACGTGGACTTGCCGGCGCCGTTGGCCCCAATGAGGCCGTAGCAGTTGCCGGGCAAGAATTTGGCGGTAACGTCTTCAAACAGGATGCGCTTGCCGTAGCGCAGGCTCACATTGGTGGTCGAAATCATTCAGTCAGAAATATAGTAGCTCACAAATGCCACGCAGCAGCGCGCGGCGGGCAGCAAAATTACGCAACAGGACCCGGGCCAAAATCTGCGCCCAAAAAGTAGTTGGTCAGCCCGGCGGAAATAACTAACTAACAAGGCAATTAGTGCCCGGCGATGCCAACCCGCGCGCCCTGCCGCCGCGAAAAAACACCGTGGGCATAACTCTTAAGCACGAGAGCAAGTATAAAAAGCCTGTAGGCCACTATAGTGGGCCTTTTCACACTTCAAACCCCACCTCCCGGGCATGCCTCCTATCCAACTTACTTCCGAATCCAACGGCTTCCGCATGGGCCTCCTCACAGCGGCGGCCCTGATTGTGTACACGGGCATTGCCGCCCTGGCGGGCTTTCTCGACAAAATTGAGGCCGGCACGCTCGACATCGTCATTCTGGCCGTGGGCGTGGTGCTGGCCATCAAGCGCCTCAAGCGCTACCGCGGCAACCGCCTTTCCTACTTCCAGGGCTTTAGCACGGGCATCATTACGGCGCTCGTGGCCTCGGTGCTTCTCGCCCTGTTTTTCTGGCTGATTGGCGGCATCAGCCAGGGAGTCATGAACTCGGTGGAGCGCATCCAGGCCCGCGATTTGTTTGGCGCCGACTTGGGCGTGCTCATCGGCGGCTTGGGCATCATCCTGCTTGGCACTATGACGGGGGTTATCACCTCCCTCACGGCCATGCAATACTTCAAAAGTCCTGACCATCAGCCAGTCGCTAGCCTGGACTAAGGTTCAGCACAACTTTACTGACTACAAAAAAAATGGCACCTTTTGGTGCCTTTTTTTTGCTCTATATAGTGGAATGCAAACGGCTGTTTATAAAAGATAAAAAATAGTTATAAGATAAATTAGATAAAACTGAAACTAAACAATAACTTGCATGAGTTAAGAGCAAAGCCCTACCACTACCACCCCCAACCACCTCATTTATATGGCTAAGTCCATTATTACTCTTTTAACGCTTTTCTTCGCTTTTAGCTCTTTCACCGCCAAGGCCCAGATGGCCGACCGGATTGCCGACGTGCCCAGCATGGGCCGGTCGCTGGACGCGGAAGCCGTGGTCCTCACCCGTGAGATGGCCAGCCGTTTGCACCTCAACGAAGGCGAATACCTCAAGCTTCTGCCCGTTAACCGCACCAAACTGTTGGGCTTGAGCAGCATCGACCGCATGTACCGCGGCGACGAAGCCGAGCGCGCCGCCAAAGCCGCCGAACTCGAAGCCCAATACGAGCAGGAGTGCAGCCGCATTCTCACGCCTTCGCAGCTCAGCCAGCTGCAGCAGGAGAACGACCAGCCCGCCACCGCTCCCACCAACTCCGGCAACGGACTGGGCTAAAAAACCCAAGAACGATACACGAGCAAGGCCCGCCAAGCAATTGGCGGGCTTTTTTGCGTGGTTAGCGCGGCGCAACGGGGTCGCTGAGCACCTCGGTAACCGTGCCGATGGGCCCGAAGCGCAAGCTGATGCAGGCGGCGCCCGAGCGGGCGTGGCGGCCCTGGCACTGGGTGCCGGGCTCTACGTAGTAGTAGTACACCTTCTCGGTGCCGGCGCGCAGCTCCTCTTCGTCGGGCGGGCCCAGCAGGGCGGTCACGTCGTTGGCCCGGGCCTCGTACAGTTGCTCCTTGTTGCGCAGCAGCGCCGGCAGGGCGGCGCGGCGCTGGTCGCGGCAGGCGTAGGGGTCGGCACGCCAAGCGGCGGCGTCGAAGCCCGGCACTTCCTGCAAGGCGTGGCCACAGCCGCATACCAAGGCGCCCATCCCAAACGTTGCAGCCAAACGAGCGAGCCGGGCCCGCGTAGTGGGAATAACCATTGGGGGAAAAATTAGTAAAATTGGACTTTTGCGCCCGACTCGGCGAAACTACGCACTATTTTTGGGCTAAGAGGGTATATTAGCCGGGATAAAATTGTTTGCTAACGTTATACTAGTGTGATGCAAGTGGTTCGGAAGAGTGTATTTATTGGCCTATTCACGCTGCTACTGAGCTCGGCCCAGCACCTAGCGGCTCAAACATTTGCCACGGCTACCGTGGCGTCGCTGCCGGTTTCGTCGCGGCGGGCTTACTACAAAGCGGCCTTCGAGCAGCAGGCGGCCACTCTGTACGGCAAGCTCCGTTTGGGCGCGACCGGACTGCCTTTGACGGTGTTTCGGGAAGGACTGGTGGGCTACTACAACGTGCGCCGGGCCAGCGGCCGGGCCAGTGCCTCGCCGGTGCTGACGCTCATCGACTTCAGCCGCCCCAGCAAGCAAAAACGGTTGTGGGTCATCGACATGCAGAAAGAGCGCGTGCTGTTCCACACGCTGGTGGCCCACGGCAAAGCAAGTGGCGCCGACGTGCCCGTGGCTTTCTCCAACAAAGAAGGCTCGGAGATGAGCAGCCTGGGCTTTTACCGCACCGCGGCCACCACTTACACCGGCAAGCACGGCTTGTCGTTGCGCTTGCAAGGGCTGGATGCGGGGTTTAACACCAACGCCGAAAGCCGGGCGGTGGTGATGCACGGCGCCGAGTACGTGTGCGAGGATTTTGTGAAGGCGCACGGCCGCTTGGGCCGCAGCCAGGGCTGCCCGGCCCTGCCCGTGGCCGAAACCACGGCCATCGTGAAAGCCATCAAGGGCGGGAGCGTGCTGTACCTGCACGGGCCGGACAAGGTGCCTTACCGCTCGAAGTGGCTGAATGTGGACGCCGCGGTGGAGGCTTTCGCGAGCCTGCGCTAGGCGCGTGGGGCGGCAAGGAATAACCCGAACCGCAAGGGTGCGTTAAAAGCGCAGTGAGGTGGGCTGGCCAATTGCGGCCGGCCGAATGCCTCTGGTTTTCCCACCCTTTCATTCCCTTCTTCATGCGCCTCAATCTCCGCTTCATCATTGCCATCATCGTGGCGGCGGTTTCTCTTTTTGGCTATTATTTCAACACCTCCAAAAACGAGATAACCGGCGAAACGCAGCACGTCAGCATGAGCGCCGAGCAGGAAATTGCTCTCGGCCTCCAAGCGGCGCCTTCCATGGCCGCCCAATACGGCGGCTTGAGTGCCGACGCCGGCGCCCGCGCGGCCGTCGAGCAAGTGGGCCAAAAAATCATTGCCAGCACCAAAGCCGGCCAAACGCCCTACAAATTCCAGTTTCACCTGCTGGCCGACGACCAAACCATCAACGCCTTCGCCTTGCCCGGAGGACAGATTTTCATCACTCAGGGCTTGCTGAAAAACTTGAAGACCGAAGCCCAGCTTGCGGGCGTGCTGGCCCACGAGGTAGGGCACGTAGTGGGCCGGCACTCGGCCGCCCAGGTAGCCAAGTCCAACCTGACGCAGGGCTTGGCCGGGGCCGCTACCATTGCCTCGTACGACCCCAACAGTCCCGGCAGCTCGGTGGCGAAGGCCGCCATTGCCGCCGCCATTGCCAAGGTGGTCGGAATGCGCTTCAGCCGCAACGACGAGCTGGAAGCCGACAAGCTGGCCGTCGATTTCACGCCCCAAGCCGGCTACGACCCCCGCGCCATGATTCAGGTGATGAAGATTCTGGAACAAGCGGGCGGCCGCAGCTCCACCCCGGAGTTCCTGAGCACTCACCCCAACCCCGGCAACCGCATTGGCTATTTGGAACAGGAGATTGCCGCCGAGTTTCCGCAAGGGGTGCCGGGTGGCTTGAAAGAGTAACCCCCGGCAAGCAACGCAAAAAGGGAGCGCCAGTCCATTAATACGGACTGGCGCTCCCTTTTTGCGTTGCTACTAGACTTAGAAGTTGGGCGGGGTCAGGTTCTTGAAGTGCCCGTTGAGGCGCACCCGCTCTTTGAGACGCTCGGTTTCGAGAACGACGGGCAGGATGGTGTCGAGGTGGTCGCGCACCATTTCCTGGCGCTCTTGCTCGCTGGTGGTGGCCAGCAGCTGGTACTCCTGCTCGGTGCTGAAGCCGATGTGGTGGGCCACGTCGAAAATGGCATAGTCGGGCGCCAGCTCCAGGAGCAGCTTGCGGAGGCCCAGGGCTTCGTACAATTGCCGCACCTGCTTGGTGATGATATCGCGCAGTACGGGGTCGGCCACGTCGTCCTGCACCACGTCTTCGACCTGGCCGCCGGCGTAGAGCTTGCCGGGCGCCTGGCGGTAGAACTTGTTGATGCGAAACACGCCCACCGCTTTGGTGCGAATGTCGAGCTCGCCGCTGGAATAAGTTTGTTCCACGCTCAGCAGGCGCATTTCGGTCCCCAGCTCGCTCAGGGCGTTATCCAAGTAGGGTGGGATGCCGAAGGTGATGTTTTGCTCGATGCACTCGCGCACCAACTGACGGTAGCGGGGCTCGAAAATGTGCAGGTTGAGCTTTTCGCCCGGAAAAACCACTAGGTTGAGGGGAAAGAGTGGCAGGAGGCGAGACATGACAGCAATGCGATAAGACGGGCGGTAACTGTAACCCCAACAACGAAAGGCCGCCGATGGGTTTGGCGCGGGGCCCCGCGGAAGGAGTCGGCAGCGAGCGAAAGGTAGGAGTGAATGGCGAAACCTCGCGCACCGCGCTACTTTTGCCCCAATGGCACCTCCTGCGTTAATTCCCAACTTTTCGGTTCTGCTCAAAAAAGCTACCCGCCTGCTGCTGCAAGTGGTGACGGCGCTGTTTCTGGCCTCGGTGGCCTGGGTGCTGATATACCGCTGGGTGCCCCCGCCGGCCACCTGGATAATGCTGGAGCGCCGCGCCCACCCGCCCATTGGCCGGGGGTACTATGGCATTCAGCCCGAGCCGCGCCACATTCGCTACCGGTTTCGCACCCTCGACGAAGTGGCCCCGGCCGTGCCCCTGGCGCTGGTGGCGGCCGAAGACCAGCGCTTCCTCATTCACCGCGGCTTCGACTTTGATGCGCTAGCCAAGGCCGCCAAGCGCAACTGGAACGGCGACGGCACCCACATTGTGGGGGGCAGCACCATTTCGCAGCAAGTAGCCAAAAACGTGTTTTTGTGGCACGGCCGCAGCTACGTGCGCAAAGCGCTGGAGGCGTATTTCACGGTGCTCATCGAGTTTATGTGGAACAAGCGCCGTATCATGGAGATGTACCTGAGCGTGGCCGAGATGGGCGACTGCACCTTCGGGGTGGAGGCCGCCAGCCAGCGCTACTTTGGTAAGCCGGCCAGCCGCCTCACGCCGTCGCAGGCGGCGCTGCTGGCCGGCGTGCTGCCCAACCCGCTGCGGTTCCGGGCCTCCAACCCCGGACCAGCGGCCCGGGCCAAGCAGCAGCGCGTGCTGCGCAACATGCGCCGCCTGGGCGGCATCACCTACGTGAACACCTTACTCAACAAATAGCCCCGCCACTATGCTGCAAACGAAGAAATGGTTTGTGGGCCTGCTGCTGGGCCTGGCTGCCTGCACTTCCTCCCCCCAAGCATCCCTCAAGCCGGACCCTGCGGCCGACGCTGCCGCCATTCGCGAGGTGCTCACCACCCAAACCGCGGCCTGGAACCGCGGCGACATTCCCGGCTTCATGGAGGGGTATTGGAAATCAGACTCCCTGGTGTTTATCGGTCGGAGCGGGCCGACCTACGGGTGGCAGCAAACGCTGACCAATTACCAAAAGAATTACCCCACGCCCGCGGCCATGGGTCAGCTGGATTTTAGTGGGCTGCGGGTGTCGGTGCTGGCTCCCGGCGCGGCGCAGGTGATTGGCCGCTGGCACCTGGCCCGGCCCGCCGCCGGGGACTTGCAGGGCTATTTCCTGCTGGTGCTGCGCCAAATTGACGGCAAATGGGTGGTAGCCGCCGACCATACGAATAGCGAATTGCCGGCCAAGAAGTAGGGCTGGCGTTATTTCGTCGTCCGCAGGGAGAAACGCTGTGCGCGTACCACCAAGCTGCGCATGGTCAGGCTAACCTGCGCTACACTAAAAGCAGTTTGGCGCAGCGCGGCCCTTGTTACACTATTCAAAAACGGGCCTAAATACTGGCCTCTACCTTGGCCGGCTCGTTCACAATCAAGCCGATGCTGGCGGCGTGGGCGGCGGCCACGGCATAGTCGGCCACTAGCAGCATGGTCACGCCTTCTACCTGCAACTCTTGGGCAATGGGGGCCACCAGCAGGGCCCGCGCGGGCACTTGCACGTCGCGGATGTAGATGGCCCGGATGCGGCCGGGGTGGCGCCGCACCACTTCGCGGTAGATGCGGGCGTCCTCTTGGCCGCTGTCGCCGAGGAGCACGAAGGGGAGGTGCGGGTAGGTCGTGAGCAAGTCTTCGATTTCGTGCAGCTTGTGGGCGAAATGCACGGCCGCCGAGCCCACTACGCCGGGCGGCGGAGTGGTTTTGGGGCGGCCCAGGCTCAGGTCGCGCAGCAGGAGCGGGCCGGGGGGCATCTCGTGAATGCCCATGAACTCCTCCAGCATGTCATACAAGTTCCACGGGCTGCTGCTGACGTAGAAAAAGGGGTTATCGGGCTGGTTGTTGCGGCCCCGCTGCAGGCGCCGGTAAAAGTCGGCCACGCCCACAAAGGGCAGGCGCGAATGCGCGTTGCTGAGCAAGGTGCGCCCCAGCATTTTCAGCACGTTGGTGGCGCTGGTCTCGAAAACGGTGTCGTCGAGGTCGGAAATGACGCCAAACTCGGCGCTGGGCGGCGGCACCAGCACCTTGGCCGCGGCCGTGACCGTGGCGGCGGGCTCTTTAAACTGATAGGGGAGGCGCGACACCCGCACCGGCACGGGGTACCACAGGTAGGCCACGGGCTCTGGCAAGGCCTTGGGCTCGATGATGAGCGTGAAATAGCCCTCATCGTCGGTCGTAACGAGGTGCTGGCTGCCGTCGGGCAGCTCGGCCACGAGGTCGGCCCCGGCTACTTCCCGGCTGTTGAAGCGCCGCACCATGTTGCGGAAATTGAGCCAGCGCGAGTCTTGGGCGGACTGGGCGGCAATGCCGCGGTCGGCCAGCAAGCGGCCCTTGATGTAGAACTTGGCGGCCGTGCCGTAGCTGCGGTAAGCATCGAGCTGCAGGGGCCTGAGCCGCCCGTTCCGCGCTTTGGTGCGGGTAAGCAGGTGGTCCGTCCATTCGGTGAAGGAAGAAAAGGCCTCGAGTAGCTTCATAGAACAAACCTACGGCCGGCAGCCGAAAACACCTCAGTATAGCCGCCTCGGGCCCGATTGCGTACTACTACTCCCGTGCAGTAACGGGTTATTGTGTCCTTTCCATGCCCACCGCCGAACCCCGCCCAAAAACCCGAAAGAAACGGCTTGCCCCCCAAGACGAAGCCCACGTTGTGTACAAAGACCCCGCCCGCCAGGCCCAGATGGCTGGCCTGCGCTACGCCACCGACCAGGGCCCGGGCCTGACGCGCACCGTGACGCGGGCCGGTAACTTCACCTACCACGACGCCCAAGGCCACAAAATCACCGACGCCAAAACCCTGGAGCGCATCAACAGCTTCGTGATTCCGCCGGCCTGGACCGACGTGTGGATTGCCGCCTCGCCCACCGCGCATTTGCAGGTAACCGGCCGCGACAGCCTGGGCCGCAAGCAGTACCGCTACCACCCGGCCTGGGACGAAATGCGCAGCCTGACCAAGTTTTCGCGCCTGCGCACGTTTGGCGAGAAGCTGGCCCCGTTGCGGCAGCAGCTGGCCAAGGACTTGCGCCGCCCGGCCCTCGACCGCGAGAAAGTGGTGGCCCTGGTGCTCACCCTCATGGACCAATCGTTCATCCGGGTGGGCAATAAGGAGTACGCCAAAAAGAACAAAAGCTACGGCCTGACCACACTGCGCGACAAGCACGTGGCCGTGGACGGGGCCGACGTCAACTTCACCTTCGTAGGCAAAAAGGGGGTGGCGCACGACGTGACCCTGCACGATGCCCGCCTGGCCCGGCTGGTGCGCAAGTGCAAGGAAATTCCCGGCCAGCACCTGTTCCAGTACTACTCAGCCGATGGGCAACGCCACGCGCTGGAGTCCGGCGACGTGAACGAGTACCTACACCGGCACACCGGCCTGGCGCTGTCGGCCAAGGACTTCCGCACCTGGGGCGGCACCGTGAAAATGGTGAGCTGCCTGGAAGCCGTCCTGAACGAAGAACCCGACCTGGAGCCCGAAAAAGTGGTGAAAAAAGCCGTAAAGGAAGTCGCTACGGGCTTGGGCAACACGCCCACCGTGTGCTCCAAATACTACATCCATCCGCAGGTGGTGGAGTTGTTCAAGGCCGGCAACCTCATCGAGTACCTGCGCAAGCACGATGCCGAAGCCACCCCCGGCGACTTGCTCTCACCCGTTGAACGGCTGGTATTGAAGATGCTGGAACAGGCCTGAGGTTGGGCGAGTGTAAGAGGGTTTTGCTGAATTGGCTGCGCAATAGCAGAGCCTCATGGCTCGTCAAGTTGGGCAAAAAAGAACGTTTGTTAAGTGCAGCACCCAGGCCCTCAAGCTGCACTTCTGTAAGCAAGTTTACCTGGTTATCTTTAGTGAGTTGAATGACCGCGCGAGACCGCGCGTCCAGGTGTGCTTCACTCATTATATCACATGGCCGTGCCGTCTTCTCCAAGTGCCTTGCGGGCGCTCGCTCAGCTCACGTTCGTCTTGTGGCTCCTCTTCGCGCCTGAACCGGCGCGAGCCCAGCACGAAGCCGACAACTGGTATTTCGGGCAATGGGCGGGCTTTGTGTTCGGGCCGAGCGGCCCGACCCCTGTGCTCGACGGCCAACTCACGACCGAGTTCGCCTGCGCCGTCGCCTCCGACCCGGTTACAGGGCAGCTGCTGTTTTACACCAACGCCGAACGGGTCTGGAACCGCGAGCACAAGGTCATGCCCCACGGCGACAGCCTGCGCGGCACCTTCTTTGTGAACCAAGGGGCCCTGCTGGTGCCCGCGCCCGGCCGGGTCCGGCGCTACTATCTCTTCACCTTGCGTCAGCCGGTGCAAGACAAGGCCTGCGCCCTGTCGTACTCCGTGGTCGACGCGGAGCTGGACGCCGGGCGCGGCGACGTGGTGACGGGGGAGAAAAACGTGCCCCTGGCCGGCGGCCTGACGATGAAACTCACCGCCGTGCCCCACGCCAACGGCCGCGACTACTGGGTGCTGGCCCACCGCTGGGGCACGGCCGAATTCCTCGTCTACCCCGTCACCGCCCAAGGCGTCGGGGCGGCGCGGCGCCAGGCCATTGGCCCGGCCCACCCAGTCCAGCCCGCCGACACGACCGGGGACAAAGGCCTGCGCGGGTTCCTGCAGGCTTCGCCCGACGGCCGCCACCTGGCCTGCGCCGTGTCCTTCGGGGTGGAGCCCTTCGCCTTGTTCGACTTCGACGCGGCCACCGGCACGCTGTCCCACTACGTGAACCTGGGCGCGCTGCTGGACGGCTACGGCGTGTGCTTCTCGCCCGACAACACGAAGCTCTACGTGCAAAACTTCACCCGGCTGCCCGCTGGAATCGACTCTAACGTGCTGAGCCAGTACGACCTGGCGGCCGGCGACTACACAGCTGTGGCCGCCTCCGGCCGCAGCGTGGTGGCGGGCAACCCCGGCACCAACGTCAGTTCCACGACGGGCGGCGGCGTGTACTACGCGCTGCAAAACGGCCCGGACGGGCGCATGTACGGGGCCAGCGCGTACTACAATCGGGCGCTGCCCAGCGGGAACGGCCTGCAAACCCTGTTCGTAATCGGCCGGCCCAACGCCCTAGGCTTTGCCTGCGCATTGCGCGCCGAGCGCTTCCCCGCCTTCGCCGACCGGGCCGTGTTCGGGGGGCTGCCCAACTTCATCCAGAATGTCTTCAACGGACGCGAACCCGCCGAGGCGCCGGCCTGCGCCCCCGGCCCAGCGGCGCTGTACCCTAATCCGTGTGCTGAGGCCTGTTACGTGCAGCTGGGCGACGCCTGCGGCCAGCCCTACGCCTTGGCCCTCTACGACGCGCTGGGGCGCCGGGTGGCCGGCTTTGCCCGCACCGGGGCCCCCGACGAGCCCCCCTTCCCGGTGGCGGGCTTGGCCCCGGGCCTTTACCTGGCCGAGTTACGATTTGCGCGGCAGGTACGCTACCATAAGTTGGTGAAGCAATAAGTAACGCTTGCGGCGAGGTGGTTGGCACCACATGCGGAGCGCAAAAATACTTTCTAGATAAGAAGCCCTCAACCAACTAGACACTCAACCAGCTGCTTAGGCGGCTTTATTCCGTCGGTGGCAGGTCGTAGGCGCGCTTGGGCTTGACGGTTTCCTGGGAAAACCGCACGCCGCGGGCCGTCCCCCGGATTTCGTCGGTGCCGGCGCCGCCGTACAGGTGCACCCGGGGCGCTGAGCGGACCTGCTTGTCGTGTTCTTGCACCACGAAAACGTCGTTGCCACCCAGGCCTTCGAGCCGAATAACCCGTGTCTCCGACGGAAAAAAGACGCGGCGGTATAGCGGCGTAGAGCCCCCTAGGGCACTCATTGCCACCACGGTGGAGTCGCGGTAGCGGTGTACTTCAACCCGCTCGGCCTGCACTGTGCCGCCCACCACGGGCCTGCGGGCCAGGTGCTCGTAAAAGCCGTTGGCCAGCGCGGGCAAGTCAGCCCGGCGAGCTTGCAATGCCTTGATAAGCCGGGGTCCTTCGAGGGCAAAAGCAGCCGGGGGCATGCGGCGTAAAGCCCGCTCGATGAGCGTATCAGGCCATTGGCGCTGCATGGCCAGGGCAATTGCCCGGAACTGGCCACGCGAAAGGCCGTTGAGGGCCCGGACGTCGAGGTAGTGGCCCGAGGACAACAGGGCCGTGGCATTCTGAAACTCGGGCTTGAAAGTGACCCAGTGCCGCAGGAAAACGTGTCCTACCAGCCACCCCAGCACGCCATCGTCGAGGCGGTAGAACACCATGTCGCGGTCTTTGGGCAGCGGCGTCAGCAGCACGGTGCCAGTGGGAGTGGGTTGGCTCAGGCCCCAGTTCCACTGGCCCTCGTGCCGGTCCCAGTCGCCGAGCCAGCCGTCCAGCAGGCGCGCCCGTAGCATGGCCGCTTGGTCGATGCGGTGCGTGGGGCTGGCAAATACTGCTTCAAAAGCCTTGGTGGTGCTGGTGGTGCCGCCACGGGAGCCGGCTGGCGTGCCGATGTCGACTGCCGCTTTTTCTTCCAAGTAAGCCAGCTGCCCGCGAAACAGGCGCAGTGAATCGGTCTGGAAGGCCGGGTCGTCGGGCCGCACGTACACCAGGCGAGGCGTGGCGTGGGGAACCCCTGCCGCCTGGGCTAGCGGCGCTACCACTAAGGAGCCGTAGGGGTTGGTGGCCGAGATATTGTCGCGCAACACGTTCACCAGAAACGTGCCCCGCAACACTGTAGGCGTGGCCCGAATGGGGTCTTTGTCGACGGTGCGCAGCACGTAGGCGGGCCCGCTGGGCGGCGTCAGGGTCAAGCTGGTGCTGTTGAAACCGCCGCCGACTTTGCCCGGGCGCAGGCCGCCGGGCCGGGCAGTAGGCAGCCGAAGGATGGGGGCCGAAACCGGCGCCGCCCACGTGGGCCGATTGTGCCGGCCCACCAACGCGTGGTACAGCCCGCCATGCCGCGCGTACTGGCGCCCCGCCGTGGCGCCGCGCACGCTGTCGGCGGTGGCGGGCAGCGGAAGGGAAGCGTCGAGGCGCGCATCGGGCTGAAAGAAGTTTTTCCGGACGCAACCGCTGCCAAGCACCCCAGCCAGGGCAGTCAGCACAGCCAAATAAGTAGTGGGCAAGCGAGTTGGCATCAAGAGCAACTAAATGGATAGGGAGTGAGTAGCAAGACTAGAGTAGCAAGACTAGAGTAGCAAGACTTAAGTAGCAAGACTTAAGTAGCAAGTAGCAAGACTATAAGAGTAAGACGGTATGGGATGATGGCCACTCAGTCAGTCAGTGAAACAAGGTTTTGGTACTTGTTACTTGCTACCTAGTACTAGGTTCTGCTGCTTCTAATCGTCGTTGAGCCGGTTGTAGGCGGCGTGGCGCTTTTGCGGCGTCCGGGGGCGCGGCGCATTGTTGGCCGTTAGGTCGGGCGAGGCGTCGCGCAGCTCCAGGCGGCGGCTGTTGCCTTGCAGGCGCAGGTGGTCGCGGCCCTCGCCGCCGTACAGCCGCACCCGCATGGGGCGGCGGCTGGTGGTTTCCAGCTCGAAAACGTCGTTGCCGTCCAGTCCTTCCAGCGTCAGGACTTTGGTTTCGGCGACATAATAGGTGCGCCGGAAGCGGAGAGAATCGCCGCGGGTGAGCCGGGCCAGCTGCGCCGAAAACACGTGTACGGTGGTAGAATCGGGGTAGCGGCGCACCACAAACCGCTCGGCCTTGGCCGTGCCGCCCACCACCGGCTCGCGCATCAAGCTGCGGTAGAAGGCCTCGGCCGCTTGCGGCAGGGCGGTGCGGCGGGCCTTGAGGCTGGCCACGATGCCTGGCCCTTCCAGGGCGAATACCGCGGGCGGGAGGCGGCGAATGGCCCGGTCAATCAGCGTGTCGGGCCAGCGGCGCTGCAGGTCGGCCGCGAGGCGTTGGAAGTCGGCGCGCGACATCAGCGAGAGGCCGCGGGCGTCGATGAACCGTGCCTGTTTCACCAACCCGCGCACGTAGCCGTATTCGGGCTTGAAGGTTTGAAATTTGGGCGCGATGAAGGGCCGGGAAGCCAGCCAGGGCACCAAGCCGTCGTCGAAGCGGAAGTACACCTGGTCGCGGTCTTTCGGGATGGCGCGGTAGCGCACCCGGCCGCCGGGGTCTTTAAACACGGCCCAGTCCCACTGGCCTTCGTGCCGGTCCCAGTCGCCGAGCCACACGTCCAGCAGGCGCGCCCGCAGAAAAGCCAGCTGGTCGATGTGATGGGCGGGGTCGGCGTACACCTGGGCCAGCATTTCATTGCTGTCGATAAAATTGGTGGCTTTGGCCAGGTCGGGCGTGCGCGAGGCCAGGGCATCGTATTTCTCTTCCAGCAAGGCCATTTTGCCCTGAAACCGCGTCGACATTTCCCCCAGGCCGGATTCGTCGGGCCGCACGTACACCAGCCGCGGCCGGGAGTGCGCCACCCCGGCGGCCTGGGCCAGGGGCGGCACCGTGAACGCCGCATAGGGCATGGCGGCCGACGTGGCATCGCGCACCACGTTCAGCACAAACGTGTGCCGCAGCACCTTGGGCAAGGTTTTGTACGGCTCTTTGTCGAGCGCGCGCAGGGCGTACTCCCGGTCGCGGCGCCCCTCCAGCGTCATGCTGATGCTCTGGAAGCCGCCGCCGGGCTTGTCGGGTTTCAGCCCGCCGGGCACGATGCTGGGCAGACGCAGCACCTGCACCTTGGCGGGGGCCTCCCACACCTTGCGGTAGTGCTCGCCCCAGAACAGGCGATGCAGGCGCGAGTGCTGGTCGTACTGCCGGCCGGCCACCACCAGCACCGAGTCGGTGTTCGGGGGCAGCGGCGCCGAGCTGCCCGGCCCAATGCGGGCGTCGGGCTGAAAATAATTGCGGTGGGCACAGCCGCCGGCTCCCAGGCCCACTCCCAGCACGGCCAACAACGGGAGATGAGGTCTCAACAAGCGTAAAAGAAGGGGAGGCATCCGGAGATGTAAGGAAGCGGAACTGGGCCTTTAACGCAACTTGTGGGCAAAGGTGAGGATGTGCACAACCGTGACCGGCTGCTTTGCGGTATACGGAAGCCCGGTAGTGGCTCAGCGGCTCTCGAAAACCGCCCGCTGTGACTGGGTTGATGAATTGGCCAGAACCAAATATCGAGTAGGTAGACGTTGCGCATTGCCGGTCAACAAGTGAATAATGTCTTGCTACTGCTTCCTGATGGCTGAGCACGCCTCCGCAACCACTGCTGCCGTTTGGAGAACCATTTGGTGCGCCGCTGTGCTGGGGCTAGCGGCGTGCTCGGCGCCCGTTGCGCCGGGAGGCACGGCCGTGCAGTGGGCCCCCGACTCGGCCACCATTCGGGTAGCGCCGGGGCCGCAATACACCCGCGGGAGCGTGTGGCGGTTCTTCTGGGGCGCGCACTACCGCACCATTTGGGCGGTGCCCGTGTCGGTGCCCGTGCTGCGGCTGGCCACCGCCGAGCCCGGCGGCCTGACGCCCCTGCAAGCCGGCGGCAGCTACCAAAGCCGCACCCTGCGCCTGCGCGCGCCCAACGGCCGGGAATTCGTGCTGCGCTCCGTGGACAAAGACGCCAGCATGGCCCTGCCCGCCGGCCTGGCGCGCCGCCTGCTGGGCGGGCTGATGCGCGACCAAACCTGCGCCACCCAGCCCTACGGGGCCTACATTGCCGCGCCGCTGGCCGAGGCCGCGCGCGTGTACCACGCCAACCCGCGGCTGGTGTATCTGCCCGACGACTCGCTGCTGCGGCAGTTTCGGCCGCAGTACGCCAACGCCTTGTACCTGCTGGAGGAGCGGCCCGACGGCAACCAGCAGGGGCGGCCCACGTTCGGCCACTCGCCGCAGGTGGTGAGCACGGCCCACATGCTCACCGACGTCCACCAGCGGCCCAACGCCCGGGTGGAAGCCCGCGCCTACCTGCGCGCCCGCCTGCTCGACATGTGGCTGGGCGACTGGAGCCGGCGCGAAGACCAGTGGCGCTGGGCCAGCTTCCCGCAGGCGGGCCGGGTGGTGTACCGGCCCATCCCGCGCGACCGCGACCAGGCTTTTTTCCTGTTCAATGACGGCGCCATCACGCGGCTGATTTCATGGTTTGTGCCCAAATACCACAGCTTTCAGGCCAGCATTCCGCTAAATTCGGTGGACGGCCTTACCACCACCGCCCGCGTGCTCGACCGCACGCTGCTGGGCCGGCTCAGCGCCGAGGACTTTCGGCAGGAAGCAGACTCGCTGCGCCTGCGCCTGACCGATGCTGCCATCAAGCAGGCCCTGGAAGCCACGCCGGCCGAAACGCGAAGTGCCCTCACGGCTCGGTTTGCGCCCATGTTGTCGGCCCGCCGGGCGCAGCTGCCCGCCATTGCCAGGCGCTACTATGAAGTACTGGCGGCGGAATCGTGGCTGGTGGGCACCGACCAAGCGGAGCGGTTCGTCATCAGCCAAACCGAAGCGGGCGCCCTGCGGGTGCGCGTGCTGGCCCGCCGGCCCCAGCGCGCCGACAGTTTGCTGACCGAACGCCTGTACACCAAAGCAGACACCCGCGACCTGCGCCTGTTCGGCCTGGGTGGCAACGACGTATTTGAGCTGCAAACGCCCTTGCTGCCTGACTTTTCAGTGAGCCTGTACGACGGCGACGGCGACGACCACGTGCAACTGCGAACGGACGCTTCGGCCGAGGTTTCGGGCTTTACCTGGTTTCGCGCCCCGGACGACGAGGCCGACTACCCCGCGCTGGATGCCTCGGGCCTCATTCGCGAAGCCGACCCGCACCCTGAGCTAAGCACCAACGTGGCCGGCTGGCGCCGCCGCTACCGGCTGCGAGACTGAGTGGTTGAGCATTAACTATTCGTTGGTAGGCAGGCGAAGGGCAGCTGCTCGACGAAGCCTGACCAAGCCGTTTACTGCTGAGCGGCTACGTTGCCGGCTGGCAGTAGCCCGGCCAGCGGGTCGTGCCCGTCCAGGGTGCCGCGGCTGTCCAGCACTGCAAAGCGCGCAAACAGCTCTTCCGAATACCATTTCTCGCGCCGCGTCAATTGGATGACTTGGCGGTGGCGCTCGTCGCGGTAGGCGTATTGCTGCATGGCCTGCGCCGATTCCCACACGCTGAACGTGGCTTGGCGCACCACCGGCAACTCGCCCAAACCGATGGCCGCCCGCACGCCGGCCGCATCGGCAAGGGCGGCGCTGGTGGGCTCCACATATTGCCAGAAGCGCGGCGTCTTAAGCCAACTGATGCTGGCCCGGGTGAGCACGGCCACCGGTGCGGTGGCAGCAGGAGTGAGGCCGGTTTCGTAAGCAAAGGGGCTTTGGCCGTCCCACAGGCCGTGCGCTTTTAGTGGCGCCAAGCCCACGTTCCACATTTCGGTACTTCGTTGTTGGTAGGTTGACCACAGCGGGTGTTCGGCAAAGAATGCCGCGGCCGCATCCGGGCTTTCCCAAACGGCCATGAAGCCGTAGCGCTCCAGGTTGGGCCAAAAGCCGAAGCCGTTGCGGGCACCGCTGCCCATCAGCTTGAAGAAGCGTAGGCCCGCAACGCGTGAAAGGGTGCCGGGCGAAGTGCCCATCTGGGCCAGTCCCCAGCGTCGGTTGCCAGGTTTCAGGGTGAAAACAGTGAGGGTGGTGTGCGGCATTCAGGAGCGGTGGCTGATTAGTTGTCAGTTGTTCGTTGTCTGTTATCAGTTATTGGTTTGCACTTATTGGTTTGCACTGGATAGAACGGCCTGACAACGGACAACGAGCAACTGACAACTACCCAACAACGAGCAACAAAAAAAGGCCTGAAGCAATTCCGGCCTTTTTTGTTGCTCGTTGTTGGTGGTGCTACGAAGGGATTACTACCGACTGGCGGTCGGGGCTGGGCTGGTCGCGCTCGCCGGTTACCACGGCTTTCACGTAGGCGTAGGCCCGGAGCAGGGTAGAGCTGGGCGTGTCCCAGAACTCGCCTTTGTCAATGGTGACGCGGAGCAGAGCAATGTTCGGGTCGTCGGAACCGTTGGGGAACCAGCCGCGCAGGCTTTCATTCCACAGCTCTTTTATTTTGGCGCGGTCCGTCACCACTTGGGCAGTGCCCGTGATGGCCACGTAGGTATTGGCGCTGGGGTCAGAATAGCCCAAATTGATGTGGCGGTCCTGCTGTACTTCGTCTACTTTCTGCGAGTCTTTCTCGGTGAAAAACCAGAGCGTGCCGTCTTCTTCCGGCTCGGTGGTGTACATGGGGCGCGAGTGCAGTTCATTGCCATGCTCGATGGTGGTCATCATGGCAATTTTGATGTCCTTAATTTTTTCGACGAGCTTTGAAACGTCGTGACTTACGGCAACTTGGTCAGCCATGGGAAGGGGTATTTTAGGGATGCAATGAGAGAAAGGAAGAGCTTGGTTTACGGCCAGCGCGCCCTACTTGTTTTCATTCGCTAGACTAACCGCCGAGTTTCCGGTTGGTGTACTAATGAATTTCCTGGCCCACCTTTTCCTTTCCGGCTCTGCAAGCGGTGCCGACTACGCCGACGTGCTCCTGGGTAATTTTATTGCCGACTCTGTGCCCGGTAAACAGCTCGAAAACTTCACGCCCGCCGTGCAAACCGGCATTCGGCTGCACCGGGCCATCGACACCTTCACCGACCAGCACCCGGTGGTGCGGCGCGTCACGCAGCGGCTGCGAACTGCTGGCTACGGCAAGTACGCCGGCGTGATTTCGGACATGTTCCTGGACCACTTTCTGGCCCGGAATTTCACCGAATTCACCGCCGAAAGCCTGGCCGACTTCACGCAGCGGGTGTACGCGCTGCTCGCCGCCCGGCACGCCGAAATGCCGCCGCGCGTGCAGCATTTCTTTCCCCACATGCGCGAGCACAATTGGCTGCTGGGCTACGCCGCCACGGCCGGAATAGCGCGGGCCTTGGGCGGGCTGAGCCGCCGTGCCACGCCCGGCTCCGGCATGGAAACCGCCGTAGCGGAGCTGGAAGCCAACTACGCGGAATACGAAGCGGATTTTCGGGAGTTTTTCCCCGAGTTGCAGCGCCACGTGGCGGAGACGCTGTAGCGGCACACGGTAGACAGCGGCGCGTGTCATTGCGAGGCCGGAGGCCGTGGCAATCCGTCCTCTCCGTGCGACCAACCTTGAGATGTGACCAACCTAATAATATGAAAAAGCCCCGACACTGCGCAGTGTCGGGGCTGTTTCATA
>NZ_DASVSI010000127.1:0-31543 GCF_036388155.1 Hymenobacter sp.
GGCCTTCGGTGAAGTCGAGAAACTTCTCCAACTGGGCCTTGATGCCGGCCTGGTTGCGCCGCAGGGTCTCCTCGTCGAGCAGGTTGCGCTCGGCCGACTTGCCGCTGGGGTCGCCAATCATGCCGGTGGCGCCGCCCACCAGGGCCACGGGGCGGTGGCCGGCGCGCTGCAGATGCACCAGCAGCATGATGGTGGCCAGGTTGCCGATGTGCAGCGAAGCAGCCGTGGGGTCGAAGCCGATGTAGCCGGTGATGGGGGCGTTCGTGGCCAGGTGTTCGGCGGTGCCGGGCATGGCGTCGTGGTACATGCCGCGCCAAGTAAGTTCTTCAATAAGGTTCAATGGGTGAATGGGTGAATGGGTGAATGGGTGAATGGAAACGCGGTTCACCCGTAAAACGTGGCCCCAAAGGTACTAGGTGGCTTTACCTTTGCCAGCCCGAAAGAATGGAGCCACCGCCCATTCGCCCATTCACCCATTCACCCATTCACCCATTGCTACAAGAAGCCGACGCCCTCCTCAAGCAGCTCCAGCAGCGGCAGTTTCAGCCCGTGTATTTCTTGCAGGGCGAAGAGCCGTACTACATCGACGTGGTGGCGGACTTAATTGAAAAAACCGCGTTGGCCGAGCACGAGCGCAGCTTCAACCAAGTGGTGGTGTATGGCAAAGACGTAGACGTGGCCGCGATTCTGGGCCAGGCCAAGCGGTTTCCCATGATGGCCGAGCGGTCGGTCGTCATCGTGAAAGAAGCCCAAACCGTGGCCGACCTGGAGCAGGAGCGGAGTTGGCCGTTCTTGGAGGCTTACCTCAAAAACCCGCTCTCGAGCACCGTACTGGTGTTTTGCTACAAGCACAAAACCCTGGACAGCCGCAAAAAGCTGGGCAAGCTGCTGAGCGGGAAAGAGACGCCCGCCGTGCTGATGACCAGCAAAAAGCTCTACGACAACCAGGTGCCGCAGTGGCTGACGGCTAACGTGCGCGGACGCGGCCACCAAATCACGGGGCAGGCCACCGCCATGCTGGCCGAATACATTGGGGCCGACTTGGGCCGCTTGGCCAACGAGGTCGATAAATTGGTCCTCAACCTTAAGCCCGGCCAACCCATCGACGAGGAGTTGGTGCAGCGGCTGGTGGGCATCAGCAAGGACTACAACATTTTTGAGCTGCAAAAGGCGCTGGTGCAGCGCGACGTGCTGAAGGCCAACCGCATTCTGGGCTACTTCGCCGCCAACCCCAAGGCCAACCCGCTCATTCCCAATCTGACGTTGCTGTTTGGGTTCTTCAGCAAGCTGCTGGTGTTGCACCAGGCCGGCCCCAACCCGTCGGACGGCGAGTTCAAGAAGCTGGGCATCATGAACAGCTTTGCCCAAAAAGAGTACCAGCAGGCCCTGCGCGCGTATCCGGCGGAGCGGGTGGTGGGCATCATCCACGACATACGGCGGGCCGATGCGCAGAGCAAAGGCATCGAAAGCGGCTCGATGGACGACGAGGAGATTCTCCGGGAATTGGTGTGGCTGATTCTGCACAACGTGCCCGAAGGCGTGCTGGGGTAAGCGACAATTGGTACCTATAAAAATTGGCACCTATAAAACGGATGAAAAGATGGTTAGCACCTACAGCGTGATGGATACCATCCATATATGGATTGGCCTGAGCCGGAAAAGCGCGGAGGAATTCTACGCGTATTTTGCCATCAACCCGGTTGACCGCGATGCCGGAATAGGAGCCAGCCAGTTTGACAAAGACGTCGGAACCAAGTGGTATGATGACGACTTGATTGGGACGTATTACAACGAGAACATCCGTGACTTGGCCACGGCAGTCGAAGAGTTACCCCTCGCGTCGAAAACTGCTGGACAACTGATAATGAGCAAGTGCCAAGAACTGGGCATTGATGAAGCAAATGCGCTCTTCTATTACACAGATTCCGATTTGAGCGTAGCCGATTCGGCGAAGAAATACAACGGGTTGGCCTACCTTGGGGCTTTTGACAACCGCTAACCATGCGCGCCCACATTCACTTTGCCCACGGTCTGCCCCAGAGCGTCAACAACTACCTGGCCATGGACGGTTTCCAGCAAATGGGCTGGGAAATTGTGCCCTATACTGACGAAGCGCCGGTAAGCGACAACGCGCCCGACGAGGTAGTGGTGGGCCACATTGCCGCCGTGAGGGCCAGCCTGCGGGGGTTGGGCTTGGCGGTGCCCGCCGAGCTGGGCTACCCTACGGCGCTAATGCCTTTTCTGGGGCGCCGGCTGTGGCAGAGCACCATCAATGCCGTGGCGACCGATGCCAGCCAGTGGCCGGTATTTGTGAAGCCAATTCACGACGCCAAGAAATTTACGGGCGTGCTGGTGCGCAGTCTGCGCGACCTGTTAGGCTGTGGCGACCAGTACCAAGACACGCCGGTGTGGTGCGCTGAACCCGTGCAGTTCGTGGCCGAGTGGCGCTGCTTCGTGCGCTACGGCCGTATTCTGGATGCCCGGCCCTACAAAGGGGACTGGCGGGCTCACTTCGACGCGGCCGTGGTGGAGCAAGCGCTGGCAGCCTATTTGCCCGAAGCGCCGGCCGCCTTTGCGCTGGACATTGGCTGCACCGCAGCGGGCAAAACCGTGGTGGTGGAAGTAAACGACGGCCATTCGCTGGGGGCTTACGGCCTGATGCCGCTGGCGTATGCCAAGTTTTTGTCGGCACGCTGGGCTGAGATGACGGGCAGCGAAGATTACTGCAATTTTTGAGTATCTCCCGCCTCGTGGCCGGGCCAATCCACCTGGAACGGACCTTTGGCAGCAACAACCGCTACCCTCCGGCCGTACCAAACAGGTGTTTCACCTTAAACCTGTTTCACTCATGAGCCAAGAATTTGAAAAGCCGAGCGGTTCGTTGGGCGGTATGCTGTCAAGCTTGTTTCGGGGCGGTTCTATGCCCTCCATGCCGGGTGGTTCCAACACCACGCGCAACGTGCTAGGTGGCGCGCTGCTGGCCGCCGGCGCGGCGTATCTCTACAACCGGTCCAAGGGCCGCAACCTCCCCGGAGTCGTTAAGTAGCCTCAGGCTGAACTAGAGTAATGGTACCACGTCCGCTTATCTGTTCGCGCTACATGCGGAATGGATAAGCGGGCGTTGGTATTTCAGGAGTTCAGCTCAAACGTGGCCCGGGGCTGCCAAAGCTGGCCGTTGTGCCGAAACAAAGTGAGCTGCTGCACCGCAAAGTCGGCGGCGTAGGAGCGGGACGCGAACTGCTGGCGCAGCGCGGGTACCTGTGCCGGGGGCAGGTCGCGGGTGGCCAACGTCATGTGCGGGGTGAACGGCCGCTTTTCAGCCGGAATCTCCGGCAGATGCGTTGCGCACCACGCCGTGAGCGCCGCATGAAACGCCCGCACGGCGTCGGGCTGACTGACGTGTACGAACAAAGTCCGATTGCCAAACCAGGCAAACCCGTCGAGCCCCACGCGAAAGCTGGCTTGGGTGGCCGCGAATGCCGTGAGGCTCGACACTAAGTTGGGTTCAACCGCTTCGGGCCGGCGCAGGGGCGGAATGAGGGTGATATGGGCCGGCAGCCGCACGGCGTTGCGGCTACCAGTCAAGGCGTGCACTTCCTGCTTGAGCGCCCACACTTCAGAAAGAACGGGCTCGGGCGGCAAGAGGGCGACCAAATAGAGCGGGTGCATGGGCGAGGTTGTGCTACTGCCCCGGCTCCACGGGGTACTTGGCAAAGAGGGCCGTAATGGCCTCGTTGATGCGTTTGGTGAGCTTGGCGGCGTCGCGGGTGAGGACGCTTTTCACCGAGCCTTCCCAAACGACTTCTTTGCGGGCCGCATCGACAACTTCGACCGTGGCCGTGCCTTCCTCGTAGCGGCCCACCGGTACCTGCTGGCTGCGCCAGTGGTAGTTGCGCTGCCCAATGTAGCGCGGGGCATCTTGCAGCAGCGTGGTTTCGCGGGTTTGCACCTTGTCCTGGGTAACCACGCCGATGTTGACCAGCAGGTCGGGCGTATCCGACTGCTGATAGCCGCGCCGGGTCATTTCGCGGCCGATGGCTTGCTTCAGCGTTTCGATGCCGGTGCCCGGACCTTCGAAAGCAGCGTCGTTGCGGGCCGTGACGTCCATGAAGTTGAAGGTTTTGTACGCGCGAAAATCGACGTTGGCCTGGGGGTTGGCATATTGCACTTGTTCGGAAGCACAGGCGGCGAGGCCCAGTAAAAGCAGGAGGTGCAGGAGATATTTCATAACAGAGCAAGCAAGAACCAGGGGACGACCGGTGCCCAGAAAAGGCCCCGGCCCCCGGTATACGTTCGGGGCTCCCCAGAGGCTGCGGAGGAGCTTATTGGCGCTTCAGCCCTGAAAAGGTCATTGGAAATGGCCGAGCTTGGCAACGAAGCAGCCCATTCCGCGTTGATTGGGCAACCTACGGCCATTATTCGTTACTTTTGGCCAGTTCCCGGGTCCTGTGCGGCCCCTCCACGCAAGGTATTTACATGAACCTATTTCCCCGGCTGGCGCTGGCCGCCGCCTTAAGCGCTGCGGCGCCCATGGCAGCCCAGGCCCAGCAGACCCAAGTTTTTGCCGCCGACGAGCGGTTCTTTCAAGAGGGATTGGAGCTGTTTGACCGCGGGCAGTACGGCGCGGCCCAAGAGGCATTCCGGCAGTATTTGGCCATTGAGCCCGTCCACACCAGCCAGGCTGGCCCCACCGCCCACGACCGCACCGCCGACGCCGAGTACTATTATGCCGTCAGCGGCCTCTACCTGCTTCATCCCGACTCCGAAGGCCTGATTCTGGATTTCGCCGAGCAGCACCCGGCGCACCCCCGCTCCGCCGTGGCGTACTTCGAGCTGGGCAAATTCTACTTCGACCAGAAGAACTACGAGGCTGCCATCCGTTATTTCCAGCGCGTCGCGCCCGACAATCTGACCACCGACCAACGGGCCGAATCGGACTTTAAGCTGGCCTACAGTTATTTCGAGCAGAAGGATTACGAAAAAGCGCGCTTACTTTTCGACCGCACCAAGCAGGTGCAAAGCGAGTACAAGTACGCCAGCTCGTACTACGCCGGGTACCTGGGCTACCGCGCCGGCGACTACGCCGCGGCCCGCGCCGATTTGAGCGTGGCCGAACAAAACGACGCCTACAAGCCGGTGGTGCCCGCCGTGATGGCGCAGATATACTACAAGGAAGGCAACTACGACGGGTTGATTGGCTACGCGTCCAAAGCCCTGCAAAACACGCCCCCGCCGCAGAATTCCGACGAAATTCAGCTCTTGCTTGGCGACGCATACTACCAAAAAGGCCAGTACAAGGAGGCCACCGAGAACTTCGACAAGTACGCGGCCATCCACAAAAACCGCATCGAGCCGACCCTCCAGTACAAGATTGGTTTCGCCAACTACAAGATGGGTGACTTCAAGGGCGCCATCAACAACTTGAAAAACGTGGCCGTGCGCCGCGATTCATTGGGCCAAAACGCCGCGTATCACCTCGGGTTGAGCTACGTGCAAGCCAATCAGAAGCCGCAGGCGGTAACGGCTTTCGAAGCAGCCCGCCAGGCCACCTTCGACAAGGCCATTGCCGAAAACGCCACCTTCAAACTGGGGCAGGTGCAGTACGAGCTGGGCAACTTGCCCGAAACCATTGCCGTGCTGCGCGATTTTCGCCAGAAATTCCCGCGTTCGCAAAACCAGGCCCAAGTCGACGAACTGCTCAGCACCAGCTTTTTGTCTTCGTCGGATTATTCTCAGGCCCTGGCCTACCTCGAAAGCGTGGAAGACCGGAGCGACAAGCTCAACGCCACCTACCAGCGCGTGGCCTACTCGCAGGCAGCCACGCTTTATAACAACGGCAACTACGGCGCCGCCCTGCCGCTGCTCGACAAATCCCTGAAATTCCCGGCGGACGACGGGCTGCGCGCGGCGGCCCAGGTGTTGCGCGGCGAGATTTACAGCGTGGGGCAGCAGTACCCGGATGCCATCAATGCCTACGTGGCGGCGGCCCGGTCGGCCCGGCAAGGAGGCGTGAGCGCGGAGGAAGCTGATTTTGAACAGAAAGCCCGCTACGGCTTGGGCTACGCGTACTACAACACCAAGCAGTACGACCGCGCCCGGCCGCAGTTTCAGGCCTTTTTGAACGACAAAGACGCCAAGCCGTCGGACCCCAATTACTACGACGCCACCCTGCGCTTGGCCGACACCTACTACGTGGCGAAAAGCTACCCGCAGGCGCTGGACTTGTACGATAAAGTCATCAAGGCCAATGCCGCCGACAAGGACTACGCTTACTACCAGAAAGGCCGGACGCTGGGCCTGATGGGCCGCCGCGACGAGGCCAACAACACCCTAAACTCGCTGCTCAAAACCAGCCCCAATTCCCGCTACGCCGAGGAGGCCGTGTTCCAACAGGCCCAGCTGTCGTTTGAAGCCGGCGAGTACCAGGCCGCGGCCACGGGCTTCGGCCGGCTGATTGAAAACCGCCCCAACAGCCCGCTGGTGCCCCAGGCCTTGCAGAAGCGCGGCGTGGCCTACGCCAACCTGCAACAGCAGGACAAAGCCGTGGCCGACTTCCAGCGCGTGCTCACGAGCTACCCCCGCAGCGAGGCCGCCTCGCAGGCACTCTATAGCCTGCAGGAAAGCCTCACGGCCTTGGGCCGCACCGAAGAGTTTGATGCTGCATTGGCCTCGTTTAAGGCGCAAAACCCCGACAGCAAAGCCACCGAAAGCGTGGAATTTGAAGCGGCCAAGTCCCTGTATCTGGCTGAGAAATACCAGCCCGCCATTCTGCGCCTGGAGTCTTACTTGAAGCAGTACCCCAGCTCGGCTCTGGGAGCAGACGCCCGGTTCTTTCTGGCCGATGCTTACCTGAAAACCGGCGACAAGCAACAAGGCCTCACCCGCCTGCGCGCCGTCGTAACCGAAGGCAAAAGCGAGTTCTTGAATCGGGCGGTGGGCCGACTGGCCGACCTAGAATTCGAGAACAAGAGCTACGCCGAAGCTGCCAAACTATACGAGCGGTTGCGCGGGGCCAGCACCAATCGCCGCGAAGTGGCCAACGCCACCTTGGGCCAAATGCGCAGCTTGTTTGAGAGCGGCGACTACCCCGGCACCCGCCGCGTGGCCGAGGAGCTTCGCGCCCAAGCCGGCGCCACGGCCAACGCCACCAACGCCGCGCTGCTATACTTGGGCAAAGCCAGCTTCCGGGCCGAGAGCTACGACCAAGCGGCCACCGAGCTAGCCGCGGCCGTTGCAGCGGCACCCAACGACATCAACGGGGCCGAAGCGCAGTACTACCTGGCGGAAACCCTCTTTAAGCAGAAGAAAAACGAGGAAGCCATTGCCGCGGCGCTGAAGGTAAACTCCGACTTCAACAGCTACAGCCTGTGGCAAGGCCGGGCCTTCCTGCTGGTGGCTGAGGTGTACGCCGCCGAAGGCGACAACTTCCAGGCCCGTGGCACGCTCAATTCCATCATTGATAACAACTTCCCGGTTGCGGAGATAGTGGAGGCCGCCAAGCAACGCCTCAAAACGCTGGGTGCTGACCAGCCCGAGGAAGCACCCGCGGCGCCCAAGCCTGCCCCAGCCAAAACGCCCGCCAAGGCCCCGGCCAAGGCACCCACCAAAACCACTACGCCGCCCGCCACCGCCCCTGCCACCAAGCCCGCAGCCACGCCTGCGCCGGCCAAAAGCAAAGCCGCTGCGCCAAAAAGCACCCTGCGCGGCAACACCACGGCCCCGGCCGATACCACCCAGCGCTAAGCTCGGCGTTTCCTTTTCATAGACTAACCATTTGCTGATGAAGCGTTTGTTGATACTTAAAACCCGGGCGGTGAAACGTTCCCAAACCAGCTTCGTGGCCTCCTTGGTGCTGGCGGGCGCACTGGTTGCAGCGGCCACGCCGGCAGCGCTTGCCCAAACCCAACCCCCCAAGAAAAGAACGGGTCAGATTGAGGAGGCCGAAATTGAAATCGTGAAGGAGCGGGTCAACCAATTGCCCGAGGCCACCCGCAACTTCGACAAAATCAAACTCCCTGCGCCGCCCAAAACCGAGCGCAAAGTCACCTATACTTTCCCCGATTTCCGCCTGCCCGCCGACCGCCTCAACCCTTCCGTGAAGGTGCTGACCATTCGGGCCGAAGAACCCGAGCCGTTGGACGGCAACTTCCTGAAGGCCGGCCTGGGCAACTACGGCACCTTCTACGGCCGCGGCTACTTCCACAGCACCCGAAATACTGACCACGCGTACGGCCTCGACATCAAGCACATCAACTCGCTAACCGGGCCGGTCGATGGCAAAAACTCGGCTACGGCCCAAACCAGCGCCCACCTCATGGGCGAGTTGTACCGGGGCACGGCCGCGTTTGGCGCCACCGTGGACCTGGGCCGCGAGAGCTACCGCTTCTACGGCTACGACAAAGCCGCGAATACTTCCCCGCCACCGCCCACTCCCGAAGTGGCCGACATCAGGCAAACTTTCAACCGATTTGCGGTGAAGGGATACACCCACAACCGCGCCCCCGACCAAGTGCTGCAGTACGACGCGGGCATCGGCTACCGGTTTTGGAAAGACCAATTTGGGGCCAACGAGAACAACGTGCTGCTGAACGCCAAAGTGGGCTACGCGCTGGGCGATGCCAGCCGGGTGACCGTGGCGGCCGACGCCTCGTTCATTTCGGAAAAAGACCTCGCGCCCGGCACCCAGCAGCGGCCCAACGCCGCGGCCGTAACCCGAAGCCGGACCTTTGTGCAGGCCACGCCCGCGTATGAGTTTGTGAGTAAGCGCGTTGCTTTCTCGGTGGGCGCCACGCTGGGCTATTCCTCCGACACCACCACCGACGTCAGCCGCGGCGTCGTTTATCCCGCCGTGCGGCTGGGCTACACCGTGGAGCCCGAGCGGTTTGCCGTGTATGCCGGCCTGGGCGGGGCGCTGCAACGCGTGACGCGCTACGACCTGACCACCGAAAACCCCTGGCTCAACCGCGGCCTGAACGTGGCCGACACCCACCGCGGGCCCACCATCTACGCCGGCTTCAATTCAACGCCTGCCCGCGGGCTGGAGCTGAACGTGCGCGCCACCTACGCCCGCGACCGCAACCTGTATTTCTACCTCAACAACCCCGTGGACCCCACCAAATTTGATTTGGTGTACGACCAAAACGCCACCGGCGTCCTCAACATCCACGGCGAGCTGTTATACAATGTCACGGAGAAATTCCGGCTGGGCTCGCGGATGGACTACAACAAGTACGCGCTGAAAAACCTGCCCCAGCCGTTTCATCGGCCCGAGTTTCAAGGCTCGGTCTTTGGCACGTTCAACGTACTGGAGAAGCTCGCTCTGGGCGTGGAAGGGTATTTCTATGCGGCCAGCTACGGCATCAGCTACCGCCCAGCCACCAATCCGGGGGAGGCGCGGGTGCCCGATTTCTACCGCGCCACCGACCCAATTGTCGACCTGAACCTGCGCGCTGACTACCGCATTACGCCAAAAATATCCATCTTTGCAATGGGTAATAACTTGGTCAACCGCCAGTATCAGCGCTTTTACGGGTATCCGGTAAAAGGCATCAACGTGTTGGCTGGAGCTACTTACTCCTTCTAAAATTGCATACCGCCTGACGAGTAGCGGATGCGCAAGCCAGTAAGTGCCATTGGGTAAGTCGCTTACGGTCCTTGCGTTTTCGCTCTCATTTATCCTGAGTTCCCATGATACACCTCGCCGACCACATCCGTCCCTTGCTCCGTGACCACGACTGCGTGATTATCCCGGATTTCGGGGGGCTGGTTGCCGACGTGTCGCCGGCGCGGGCGCAGCCCGGCCGCCAGGCCCTGAGCCCGCCCACCAAACTGGTCGCTTTCAACCAAGCCCTCACGCGCAACGACGGCCTGCTCGTCGACGCCCTGAGCCAGCACCTGGGCTTGTCCATTGCGCAAGCTCGGGATGCCGTGCGCGCGGCCGTGGCCGGTTTGCAGCAAGAACTGGCCGAGACCAACCGCACCGAGCTGCCGGGAATCGGGATTTTCCGCCGCGCCGCGGGCCGTGGGTTGGCCTTCGAGTACACGGGCACCGACAATCTGTTGGCGTCGGCTTTCGGGCTGCCGGAGTTGGTGGCGCGCCCGGTGCGCACCAACGACGCCCGCACCAAACGCCTCCAGCCGGCTTTGCGCACTGCCACCGCGCGGCGTTCGCGTTGGGCTCGGCTAGTGCCGGCCGGGGCCATTGCCGTGGTAGCGGGGCTGTTCCTATTGGTCAACTACCAGGTTGCCCTCAACGCCGGCTACTTGCCCACCAGTTGGCAGACCCAATTGCCCCGCTTGGAATGGGCCACCAGCCGCGCGACGCCCGCCGCCACCGTGGCAGAGCCGCAGCTGGCTACCTTGGCACAGCACGATTTCGCCAGCGGTTCGGTCGCATCAGAAGGCATGACCCCTCTTGCCGAAGCACCGACTGCACCTGAAGTAGCGGTGCCAGTAAATGCTGCTAACTCGCAACCAGAAAGCAGTATTACACCGGCTACTACTGTCGATGCGCCTGTTGCGTCCACTACGGTTGCAGCCGCTCCGGCTGCTGCCAAAGCCGCTAGTGTTCCTGCCAAGACTGTTGCCACTTCGGAACCAGTTGCCAAGGCCCCCGCAGTAACAAAAGCCTCGGTTGCCGCCACAAGCTCAACCACAATTAAAAACCGTACGGGCCGTTATTACGTCATTGCCGGGGCTTATCGCTCCTTGGGCGGCGCCCAGCGCGGCCGTCAAAACCTCCTCAAAGCTGGCCTTCCCGCCCGCATCATCCTGCCGCCTGTTGGCAGCCGGTTGTACCGTCTCACTGCCGCTGATTACCCCGACCTGGCTTCGGCCCAACGTGAAGCCCGGCGGCTTCGCGTAACCACGCGTAGCGACTACAATACCTTGAAATTTTAATTCTTCGCATGTCCGTTTTCCTCTTGCAAGCAGGTGCCACCGCGGCCGATTCCGTTAATACCGCCGTTTCGGCCGCTCCGGTAGTGCAAGCCGATGTTCCCATTATCGACCTCATACTGCGTGGGGGGTGGATAATGGTCCCGCTGGTAGCCCTTTCCATCCTTTCGGTGTACATCATCATCGAGCGCTACTTCACCATCCGTCGCGCCGCCGGTGACCCCGATTCGTTCATGAATGGCATTCGCTCGCTGATGGTGAAGGGGGACTTGGCCGGCGCCAAACTCTTGTGCGCCCAAACGTCTTCGCCCTTGGCGCGGATGGTTGAGAAAGGCCTGCGCCGCATCGGCCTGCCGCTGAAGGAGATTGAAACCAGCGTAGAAAACGTGGGTAAAATTGAAATTGCCCGCCTCGAAAAGAACATCAGCATCCTGGGCATCATCGCCGGCATCGCGCCGATGATTGGCTTTGTGGGCACCATCATTGGGGTAATCAAGATTTTCTACTCCATTGCCGCCACCAAGGAGTTTGGCATTCCGCAAGTGGCCGACGGCTTGTACGTCAAGCTGGTGACCTCGGCCACGGGCCTCATCGTCGGCATCATTGCCCACGTGGGGTATCACTGGCTCAGCATCTTGGTCGAGCGCATGGTGTTTCGCATGGAAAACTCGGCCATTGAGTTCATGGACATTCTCCAGGACAATTAATTGATTTGCTGATTAACGAATGTGCAGATGTGACGAGGGCCGATTATTCAGCCACACGGAGCATCAGCACATTGGTTTATCAACTCATTAGCACATCAGCCCATGAACCTCTCACGCCGCCGCCGCCTTACTTCGCACGTCGAAACCGGCGCCATGAACGACATCATGTTCTTCCTGATGTTGTTCTTTCTCATTGCGTCCACGCTTGTCAACCCCAACGTTATCAAGTTGTTGCTGCCAAACGCCAAGTCGAGCAAGCAGGTGATGAAGCAGCCTATAACCATATCGGTGGATGCCGCTGGCACGTATTTCGTCAATAAAAAGCCCGTAAACCCTGCCTCAGTTGAGCCGGAGTTGGTGGCCCTGGTGGGCACGGCGACCACCGCCGAACAGCCCACCGTGGTGCTGCGCGTCGACAACTCGTTGAACGTTCAGAAGCTGGTTGACATTTTAGAGATTGGCAACCGCCTCAAGCTGAAAATGGTGATGGCCACACAGGCCCAGCAGGCAGCCAGTAAATAATTTGCTCATAAGGTAATTATTTGATGTGCTGATGATAGGGCTTGACTGAAGAAGTCAGAAATGCCGTAGAAAACAGCACATCGGCACGGCAAACAATCAGCACATCAACAATGGCTATTGACTATCAAGAACCGCACCGCCGCGAAGGCCTGATTGGCACCTTGGTTATCCATGGGGTGCTGTTGCTGCTTTTCATGTTCATGGTTTTCAAAGGGCCCAATCCGCCGCTTCAGGCCATCGGCGGCGATGGCGTCGAGTTGAATTACGGCCTTGACGAAGCTGGTTCCGGCGACGTGCAAAGCATGGCGACAGCCAACAATTCGCCTAACCGGGTTGACAGCCGCCCGCCCGTAGCCAGCCCGGACCCAGCCCCGCGCCCACAAGTGGCCGCAACCCCGGAACCCACGCCGCCGGCCCAGGAGAAAATCATCACCAGCGAGGCCGAAGAAAGCGGCGTGTCGGAAACGCCCACCGAAACGCCCGCGCCGCCCAAGGAGGAAGTCAAGCCTGCCCCGCGGCCCGCTCGGAAACCAATTGCCGTTTATTCTCCGAATGGAAATAAAACCGGCGGTGGCAACGGCGTGAACGGAAGCAGCAACGAGCCAACCGGAAACAATAACGGCGACCGGCCCGGCGCCACCGGCGACCAAGGCGACCCTAACGGTTCATTGGACGCAAAAGCGCTGTATGGCTCGCCTGGCAGCGGCGGCAGCGGCAGCAGCCCCGGCAGCGGCGGTTTGGAGATGAGCGGCTGGGCAGTGGCAAATGTTCCAGAGATTCCTAAACTTGACGATAATAACGGCATCGCTCGGTTTAGAATTGTCATTGACGCCAACGGAGAGGTAGAGTCTGTTACTAAAGTTTCGGGTAGCATCTCTGCAGAACAAGCCAAAGCCGTACGCGATGCCTTGTTAAAGGCGTCATTTCGAAATGTTAACGGCATAAGTGGACGGGCTACGGGATTTTATAATTTCAGGTACACCGTGCGTTAAAGCGCTACGCCATTCGGAGATGTTTCAAATGGCAATTATCAGTTTGCCCTTACCACCGTTTCATTTATCGAGTGACCTATTCTGAAACCTTACGTTACCTCTACGAGCAACTGCCCATGTTCCAGCGAGTGGGGGCGGCGGGCTTCAAAAAGGGGCTGGGCAACACCTTGGCGCTGGCCGAGGCCATGGGGCACCCGGAACAGAAATTCCGAAGCGTGCACGTGGCCGGTACCAACGGCAAAGGCAGCAGCTCGCACCTGCTGGCGGCCGTGCTGCAGGCGGCGGGTTATAAAGTGGGGCTCTACACGTCGCCTCACCTGCGCGAATTCACCGAGCGCGTGCGGGTGAACGGGCAGGAAATCTCGCCGGAGTATCTGGTGGAGTGGGTGGCTCGCTGGCGGCCGCTGTTTGAGCAGGTGCAACCGTCTTTTTTTGAGATGTGCGTGGCTTTGGCCTTTTCTTATTTCGCCGAGCAGCGGGTAGACATTGCCGTGGTGGAAGTGGGCCTGGGCGGCCGGTACGATTCTACCAACATCATCACGCCGCTGGTTTCGCTCATCACCAACATCAGCTTCGACCACCAAGCCCTGCTTGGCAACACGCTGCCGGAAATTGCCGGCGAAAAAGCAGGAATCATCAAAGCAGGCGTGCCCGTGGTGGTGAGCCAAACCCAACCGGAGGTTGCGGGAGTTTTTGAGCGTGAGGCCGCCGCGAATCTTTCCCATCTAGTGTTTGCTGACACCATTTACCAGGCAGCTTTCACCGCGCCGGCTTCGGCCGAGACTGCTTTGCGCCCCGTTGCCGTGACTCAGCATGGCCGGCCGTATTTGCCAAACGCAGAGCTGGGTTTGGCGGGCGAATACCAACAGGCCAACCTGCCCGGCGTATTGGCTACGTTGGATGAGCTGCGGGCCCAAGGGTTCCGTGTTACGGAAGCGGCGGTGCGCACCGGCTTACGTCAGGTGACACAGCTCACCGGGTTGCGCGGCCGCTGGAGTGTCATTGGCCGGCGCCCCCTTGTGGTGTGCGACACGGCCCACAACGCCGCTGGCCTGACGGCAGTGGTGGCCCAGCTGCGGCAGACGCCGCACAACCAGCTGCACGTGGTGCTGGGCACCGTCAACGACAAAGACGTGGCCGGCATGCTGCGCTTACTGCCGCCGGAAGGTCGTTATTACTTTTGTGCGGCCAACATTCCCCGCGCACTGCCGGCGGCAGAATTGAAACAGCTGGCCGCAGCTGCCGGCTTACACGGCGAGGCGCACGACTCGGTGATGGACGCCGTTCGGGCCGCCCGGCATGAAGCTGGCCCCGACGATGTCGTGTTCATCGGCGGCAGTACGTTCGTGGTGGCCGAAGTGGAGGACCTCTACCAAGCAGTGTAAGGGCCGGCCGTTTTATCTATCAAGCTTTACCAATCCGTTTTGCCTCGCGTTAAACTTCAGCGTTTCACCGACAACGCCACCCGCCCCGACATCATTGAGCCGGGCAAGCCCGAATACGAACAGCTCGGCGGCCGGTGGCGCACCGCTTTTTTTGCCGAGCCCCATCCGTTAACCCTGGAGGTTGGCTGTGGCAAGGGCGAATACACGGTCGGGCTGGCCCAGCGCCACCCCAATCGTAATTTCCTGGGCCTCGACATCAAGGGAGAGCGAATTTGGCGGGGCAGCACCCGCGCCGCCGAAATGGGCCTCACCAACGTCGGCTTTGTCCGGATGCGGGCCGAAGCCCTGGCGGCGCAGTTTGCGGCGGGGGAGCTCGATGAAATCTGGATTACGTTCCCCGACCCGCGGCCACGGGACCGCGACATCAAGCGTCGGCTCACATCACCCCGTTTTTTGGCGCTGTATGAACAATTGTTAACTCCCGGCGGATTGCTGCACCTCAAAACCGACAATGACGGGTTGTTCGAGTACACGCTCGAAACCCTGTCCGCGCGGCCAGGAGCGTTGGTGGAGCGCGCTACGCGGGACTTATACGCCGAAACGGCGCCGGAATTCGCCGAGGCTCAAGCCATTCAAACCAATTTTGAGGGCAAGTATCGCGCGGTGGGTGTTCCGATTAAGTACGTGCAGTTTCGCCTGACTTAATCGACTTCGAGCGCCTCAAACACGGCTTCGAGCTGGTCAAAGTCCCGAAGGCCGGGTTTCACTTCATTGCCCGACGGAAAGAACAGGCCGGCCAGCGGCAAACCGGTGGCTAGTTCCTGGGCTAACGCAGGCTCCAGTCCGGGGCCCAGCCAGAGGGGATGTTGTTGGCCGATTGCTCGTAATTGCTCCTGCGTTTCTGGGGCGACCAAGCCCGGCATCGCCACCACAATGCCGGTCGCGGAAGCAATGGCCAACCCACCGGCAAGCACTGACTCCAACGGTACTTCCATGTACACCGGCGGGGCTATTTCGGCCAGCTCCGCCTCGGTACGGAAGGAGTGGAGCAGCACCGCGTCCAACCCGCAGTTGGCTGCTATGGCGTTGATTTCAGGCGCGCTTAGTTGGTCGAATTCACCTAGTAGTTCAACTCCGGCTACCCAGCCGGCTAGCTCTTTCACGGTCTTCACGTCGAGGTGGTCGGGCAGGGCGGGGTCGAGGACAAAGGTGAGTTTGTCGGCGCCCATGCCCGCGCAGTAGCGGGCGTCGGACAGGTTATTGATGCCGCGGATGAGCAGGGGGACTAAGTGGGGCACAAGGAAAGCAGAGAGGGGTGGCACTCCCGGAAGCCAGCCAAAAGGGACATTCGAGAGAGGCGCAAAAGTAGTCTCTTCGCGTGGGATGGGGCGTGTAACCTGCGCGGGCCCGGCCTTATCTTCGTGCCCATGAACGCACCTCGCCGCGCCCCTTTGCTGGCCCCGTCCTTTCTCGCCGCTGACCTGGCCAACCTGCAAGCCGAAACCGAGCGGCTGGCCACCAGCGCCGCCGACTGGCTGCACTTCGACGTGATGGACGGCCGGTTTGTGCCCAACATCTCCTTTGGCTTGCCCGTGCTGCAGGCCGTGGCCAAGTACGCCAAGCAGCCCCTCGACGTGCACCTGATGATAGAAGAGCCGCAGCACTATTTGTCGGCTTTCCGCGATGCGGGCGCCGCCAACATCACCGTGCATTACGAAGCCTGCCCGCACTTGCACCGCGTGGTGCAGCAAATCAAGCAGCTGGGGTGCCGGGCCGGGGTGGCGCTGAACCCGCACACGCCGGTGGCGTTGCTCGAGGACATCGCGGCCGACCTGGACGTGGTGCTGGTCATGTCGGTGAACCCCGGCTTTGGCGGACAAGCTTTCATCCCAAACACCCTGAAAAAAGTGGCTATGCTGAAGGAACTGCTGCTGGACGCGGGTTCGGATGCGCTGATTGAAATAGACGGCGGCGTAAGCCTGGCCAACGCGGGCCCCCTGGTGGAAGCCGGCGCCGACGTGCTGGTGGCCGGTAACTTCGTATTTAGTGCCCCGGCCGGCCCGGTGGCTACCCTGGCGGCCCTGCGTGACCACCTGCAAGCCCTGGATGCCAGCGCCGCCGAAGGCTTCGATGGCAGCCGCAAGCAATAGCGCCGCCGACTCCCCGTTCTTGCCCATCGTGAACCACCCCGCTACCCCGAGCCGCCCGCCGGCCCCGTCCATGAGGAAAAAACTAAGAGGAGGCAGTCGCTTGCTGCTATCTGCGGCGGTGCTTGGGGGATTGGTGCTGGCGGCACCTTGTTCGTTTGCCCAACAACCAACCGCGCCCCAGCAGGCTGCCTTGCCAGAGGTAATAACGGTGACCGGGACCTTGCGCGACGCCAACGGCCAAGTGCTGGAACTGGCCGTAGTAGGAGTGGAGGGCCAACCCGGTGGGGCCACTACTGATGCAAAAGGTGAGTTTTCCCTGCCGGTGCGGCTGCCCGAACCCGGCAAAGCCACCGTGCTGGTGATTCGCCGGTTGGGGTATTTGTCGTTGCGGGTGCCGCTTCGTTTGCCCGAAGACGCCCAGCAGCCGCTGGAGCTGGTCATGCGCCTCGACACCAAAGCCCTGGGAAGCGTGCGCGTGCTGGGCCACTCCGAGCAGGCCGACACCCGCGAGCAGGTCAGCATCACGCGCATCGACCCGCGCCAAGCCAAGGAGATACCCTCGGCTTTTGGGGATTTTAACGCCATTCTCAAAACCCTGCCCGGGGTAACGTCCAATAGCGAGCTGAGCAGCACCTACAACGTGCGCGGCGGCAACTACGACGAAAACCTGGTGTACGTCAACGGTTTCGAGATTTACCGGCCGTTTCTGATTAGCTCCGCCCAGCAGGAGGGTCTGAGCTTCATCAACCCCGACCTGGTGAAACAGGTGGAATTCAGCAGCGGAGGTTGGCAGCCCAAGTACGGCGACAGGCTCTCCTCGGTGCTGAGCGTGGAGTACAAAACCCCGGAGAAATTTGCCGCTTCCCTCACCGGGAGCTTGGTGGGCGGTGCCGCGCACGCGGAGGCCCGCTCGGCCAACGGCCGGGTGAGCTACTTGGCGGGCGTGCGCTACAAAAACGCCCAGTACGTCCTCAGTTCGTTGAAACAGGCCCAGGGAGGCTACAACCCCACGTTTTACGACGCGCAAGCATTTGTGAACATCGGGCTGGGCAAAGCCGACGACCTGCAGCGCACCACCCTGGGCCTGCTGGGCGTGGTGGCGCACAACGACTACCGTTTCTCGCCCGAAACCGGCCAAGCCACCTTTTCCACGGGCACCAATCAGCTGACGCGCGTTTTTATTGGTTACGCCGGGCGCGAGCGCATGCAGTTCGATACCTACCAGAGCGGGCTGAACCTGAAGCATGATTTTTCGCCGCGCCTGCAAATGGAGCTGTTGGGCTCGGCGTTGATTTCGCGGGAATTTGAGTTGCGCGACGTGGAAGCCGCCTACACGTTCGCCGAAATCAACCGCGACCCCAGTTCCCTCGATTTCAATCAGCCCATTCGCCAACGCGACATCGGCTCGCAGTTCAAGCATTCGCGCAACGCCCTGACCGCCCAGATTTACACGGCCGAAACCCGCGGCCGCTGGCTGCCCAACGCCGCTCATTCCGTGCGCTGGGGCGTAAAAATCGGCCGTGAAAAGATTGAGGACACGCTGGATGAGTACAGCTTTGCGGACTCCGCCGACTTTGTGCCCGATGCCCGCCGCCTGCGTTTGCGCTCCGATTTGGGCTTGCTGAGCACCCGCAGCCAAGCTTTTGTACAAGATACCTGGGCCATCGACTCGCTGCGGACCCTCACCTACGGCGTGCGGGCGCATTACTGGACCACCAACGAGCAGCTGGTCATCAGTCCCCGCGTGCAGTTCTCGCAAATCAGCCGGCAGCACCCCAATCGTTCGTTCAAAGCCGCCGTGGGCGTCTATTATCAGCCGCCCTTTTACCGCGAGCTGCGCGACCAAACCACCATCGAGAACGGCGTGCAGACCGCCTTCCTCAATCCCGCGCTGCGCGCCCAGAAATCCTACCACTTCATCGTGGGCAAGGAAATCAGCTTTCTGAAATTCGACCGGCCATTCAAATTTTCAGCCGAGGCTTACTACAAGCACCTCACGGACGTGGTGCCCTACGACGTCGACAACGTCCGGCTGCGCTATTTCGCTAAAAACAACGCCCGGGCTTACGCCGCCGGATTCGACGCCCGCCTGAGCGGCGAGTTCGTGAAGGGCGCCGAATCCTGGTTCAGCCTGGGCGTCCTCAGCACGCGCGAAGACATTGACGGGGATAACAAAGGCTACATTCGCCGGCCGCAGGACCAGCGCATCAACGTGGGCGTGTTTTTCCAAGACCATTTGCCCAACAATCCGTCGGTGCGGGGCTACGTCAACATGGTCCTTGGGTCGGGCCTGCCGTTTAGCCCGCCCAACGAGCCCGAGCTGCGCGGCATCAACGCGCTTTCCGTAACCTATAAGCGGGTCGACTTAGGCTTCTCGAAGGTTATCGGCTTAAAAAATAACAACGCCCCCAAAGCCCATTTCTACAGCTTCGACAGCTTGTGGCTAGGCTTGGAGATTCTGAACGTGTTTGCCGCCAATAACGTGGCGGGTTACAACTACTTACAGGACGTGAACGGCGTGACCTACTCCGTGCCCAGCTACCTTTCGCAGCGCCTGGTCAACCTGCGGTTGATAGCCCGTTTTTAGGTTTTGTGTCCCTTCGTGCCGCCACTCTATGGCAGGCTTGTGACCGGAGCACTGCTCACGTCAACCGTTGTGCGGTAGCGTTGGTAAAACCGGCTCTGGAACAACTCTTGTGGGTCGTATCGTCGTTTTAACCGCACAAACGCTGGAAACTGCGGGTACACCCGGCGCAGTTGCGCCGGGGTGGCGTGCAAGCGGTACGGCAGGTAGTACGTGCCGTCCAGCTGCTCGGCTTCGGCAATAAGTTCCTGGGTGAGGGCGGCCATGTCGGCTTCGGCCGCCGGGCCCAGGGCTTGGTTGAAGAAGAGCACAAATCCAAATACTTCTTCCCGCGCATAGGGCAAAAACGTGTCGGTGTCCGCGTACACGTTGCGCAGCGTGATGTTCAGCAAGTCGGCTTGGTAGCGAGGCACCCGCCGTTGCAGCGCCCGCCGGAAGGCATTAAAGTTACGGGCGGGGATGAAGTACTCGTGCAGGATATCGGTTTGGTTAGCCGAGCGGTTGAGGTAAAGCGCCGGGCTTTCGTTCATGATTTCGTTGCGGGAAAATTCTTTGCCGGCCTGGGCCCGGGAAAACAATTGCTCCAGGTCCCAGCGCAGCTGCTTGCCGTAGGCGTCGTGTTTCGACCCCGCGAAAACGGTGCGTTTGAACTCGGTGAGCCCTGGGGTGGCGAGGGGCTGCCCGGGCGCGGCGCGGCGTTTGGTGGCGAAATAATGCAGCGTGGCCTGTTCCAAAAAGTTGGTAGGGGTCACATTGAGCCGGCCGTAGGCCAAGTGGACCCGCGCGTTGGCGTCGACGTGCTGACGGTAGGTACGCACGTAATCTGCCGCCGGGCCCGCCACCCGGCCGTAGGCGTACACTTCGTTGGGCACCGTGCGCAGCCGGGCCTCGAGGATGATGCCAAACAGGCCGTAGCCGCCGAGCACCAGCCCAAACAGTTCGCGGTTTTCGCGCCGGCTACACGTCAGCAGGCGGCCATCGGCCAGCAGCACCCGCACCGATTCCACCGTGGCCGCAATGGGCGGTTGGTTGGGTTGCCAGCCGTGGCAATTCACGCTCAGCGAGCCCCCCACCGTAAAAACATTATCCGACTGCATCGTTGCCACGGCCCGGCCATGGTGGTTCAGGTACGGAATGATGTCGGCCCAGCGTGCGCCGCTGCCCGCCGTCAGCACGTTCGAAACGGTGTCGAGGGACAGGTACTTAAAAGGCCGGAGGTCCAGCCGCAGCCCGTTGGGGGCGAGGGTGTGGCCGCCCATGCTGTGGTGGGCACCGGCCAGGGCGACCGGCAGGTGCCGGGCTTGCGCCACTAGCAGCAACTGCCGAATTTGCCGCAGCGCCACGGCCGAATCCGGGTCGATGGCGATGGTGCGCATGACGGTCGGGTTGAGGCGGCTCACGTCATCGGCCCGGCCCGGGCCCGGTGAATATGATTGCTCTGTATCCAGCGCGCGGGCTTGCCACAAGTGCGTAGCCGGCCGAATTGCAACCCCAAAAACCAACCCAACCACGGCCAGCAGGCCCAGCCAAACGTTTTTTTTCCAACGGGAACCCATGGCGCAACGCGTAAGTGAGCGGCAAAGGACTGCTGAAGGTTCAGGTAATTTCCTGACAATGGTCATTTTCGCTCGGCGCGCGGCGGGCCGGAGCGGCCTCGCAAGCGGCTCAGGGTTTCGGGCGCAAGGCCCAAGTGGGAAGCAATGTGCTGCACCGACACCCGCTGAAAAATGGTGGGGAAGTCGCGCAACAACAACTCGTAGCGCTCGGCGGCCGTGTGCGAGCGCAGGCGTTGGGCGCGCTGCTCACTGAGGACGTAATATTTTTCCATCAGCCGGCGGCCAATGTAGTTGAATTCGGGAAACTCGTTATAAAGGCGTTGCAGGCCTTCGGAGGATATGGAATGCATGTGGGCCGGCTCCAGCAATTCGAGGTATTCCTCGGAAGGCTGCTGGGTGAAAAAGCTGACAATGGAGATAACAAAATCCCCGGCTTGCATAAACCAGGAGGATACTTCGCGGCCGTGCAGCAACGTGTAGCCGCGCACCAGCCCCGTTTCGAGGAAATACACGCGGCGTGCCACTTGGCCGGGCCGCAGCAGCAAATGGCGCGCTGGCAAAGCCTCTTGCACGGTGTTCTCCAGCAGGGCTGCAGTCAGGCCTTGGCTCAAGGGGTGCAAGGTTGCGAGAAAAGCAACTAAATCGGTCATGCTCGGTTATTTCAGGCAAATACGGCGTTGTTGACCGTTTATTCTCAACCGCAACCTTTATCCATCACGCATTGGCAAGGAGCAGCGAAATCAAAGTTGGTCATTGGTTGACGGCCGTTTGGCTTTCCGTCATATCTTTGCGGCCGATGTTTTACTCCCCCGCCGTTGATAGCGCTGTAGCTTCTGCCCCTTTGGGGAGCCGTCGGGCCGTCGTGGGTGTGCACCATCACCACCATCTGTGGGGGGCCGGGCTGTGCGCCGGGTGCTAAGCTAGCACCGGCCGCTCGCGCCTCCACCGCCGCGCCCTGGGCCATGCCGGCGAGGGGCTTCACACCTCCACTTCTGGGTAATTCGACGCGCGGCTCCCGTTGCCGCCCGCGAATGGATAGGCACCCCAACCGGGATGCGGCCCGCCTTTACTTCTTTCATGCTTCGATTAGCCATTCAAAAGTCCGGTCGCCTGAGCGAGGATTCTCTTGCCCTCATTCGCGAATGCGGCATCAACTTTATCAGCAGCTCCTACAAGCTCAAAACGGAGGCCACCAATTTTCCGCTCGAAATCCTGTTTTTGCGCGACGACGACATTCCCGGCTACGTGCAGGACGGCGTGGCGGACTTGGGCATCGTGGGCCAAAACGTACTGGTTGAAGCCGGCTATCCGGCCCTGGAAGTGGAAGCGCTTGGCTTCAGCAAGTGCCGGCTGAGCCTGGCCGTGCCCCGCGCCGACGCCTACGCCTCGATTGCGGCGCTGCAAGGCAAAAACATCGCTACCTCGTACCCCAACATCCTGGGCCGCTATTTGGCCGAGCACGGCGTGCAGTCGCACTTGCACACCATCAGCGGGTCGGTCGAAATCGCGCCCAGCATTGGCTTGGCCGAGGCCATTTGCGACATTGTGAGCAGCGGTTCTACCTTGTTGGGCAACGGCCTGCGCGAAGTCGAGACCGTGTTTCGCTCCGAGGCCGTGCTCATTGCCCAGCCCAACCTCACCGCCGAGCAAACCGATTTGCTCGAGCAGCTGCGCTTCCGCATGCAGGCCGTGCGCCGGGCCAAGCGCAGCAAATACATTTTGCTGAATGCCCCCGTCGCGGCCCTCGACGAGGTGCGCCGCTTGCTGCCCGGCATCAAGTCGCCCACGGTGACGCCGCTGGCCGAAGCCGGGTGGGTGTCGGTGCAGTCGGTGGTGCAAGAAGACGAGTTTTGGCACATCACCAGCCAGCTCAAGGCCGTGGGTGCCGAAGGCATTCTGGTGCTGCCCATTGAAAAAATGATTGCCTAGCCTGCTACCTCATGCAAGTCTATTCCTATCCCGACCCCGGCACGTGGCACGAACTGCAGCAGCGGCCGGCCGCGGCCGAAGCGCCCCAAGTAGCCGCCCGCGTCCGGGCCATATTTGAACAGGTCCGGGCCGGCGGCGACGCGGCGCTACTGGCGCTGGCCAATGAGCTGGACGGCGCCACCCTGACCAGCTTGCGGGTTTCAGCAACGGAGCTGGCCGCCGCTGCCGCGCAAGTGCCCGCCGAGCTGCAAGCCGCCATCCGTCAAGCCAAAGCCAACATCGAAGCCTTCCACCAAGCGCAGGGCGGAGCGGAGCTGCGGGTGGAAACCATGCCGGGCGTGCACTGTTCGCGGCGGGCGGTGCCCGTCCAGCGCGTCGGCTTGTACGTGCCGGGCGGGTCGGCCCCGCTGTTCAGCACCTTGCTCATGCTGGGCGTGCCGGCCCGGCTGGCGGGCTGCCCGGAGGTGGTGGTGTGCACGCCCCCGCAGGCCGACGGCTCTGTGAGTCCCGTGATTCTGTTCGTGGCCCAGCTCTTGGGCATTACGACCGTGGTGAAAGCCGGCGGTGCGCAAGCCGTGGCGGCCTTGGCGCTGGGAACCGAAAGCGTGCCCGCGGTCGATAAAATTTTCGGTCCCGGCAACCGCTACGTTACGGCGGGCAAGCAGCTGGCGGCGGCCGAATACGGGGTGGCTATCGACATGCCCGCCGGGCCTTCCGAGGTGTTGGTTATTGCCGATGCTAGCGCCAACCCCGCTTTTGTGGCAGCTGATTTGTTGTCCCAGGCCGAGCACGGCCCGGATTCCCAAGTCGTGCTCCTCACGGACTCCGCCGCGGTGTTGGTAGCCGTGCAAGCCGAATTAGCCAACCAGGTGGCCACCCTGCCGCGTCGCGAGGTGGCCGAGCAGGCCTTGGCCAACAGCCGCGCCGTGCTGTTGGCCGACACCGCGAGCATGCTGCAGTTTTCCAACCAATATGCCGCTGAGCACCTCATCCTGGCCACCGACCAGGCCGATGAGCTGGCCGCGGGCGTCACCAATGCCGGCTCGGTTTTTCTGGGCCACCTCACGCCCGAGGCCGTCGGCGATTACGCTTCCGGCACCAATCACACCTTGCCCACCAGCGGCTTTGCCCGGCAATACAGCGGCGTGTCGCTGGACTCATTCGTCAAAAAAATCACCTTTCAGCGCCTCACCACTTCCGGCTTGCAAGCCATCGGCTCGGTGGTCGAAACCATGGCCGAGGCCGAGGGGTTGTCGGCGCATGCCCGCGCCGTGAGCGTGCGCTTGGCTTCTCTGGCCGAGGAACCAAGCTTTCCTATGGCCGACGGTGCTGGAGCACAAAACCCTTATGCGGGCCTCATTCGGCCCAGTGTGGAGCGCATGCAACCGTATTCTTCGGCGCGCGACGAGTTCGAGGGCATGGCGCCGGTTATGCTTGATGCCAACGAAAACAGCTTGGGCTCCGTTGGCCCCGACGATTTCAGCCGCTACCCGGACCCGCACCAACGTGCGATTAAAACCCAGCTAGCTGCCATTAAAGGGGTGTTACCGGAACAGATATTTCTGGGCAACGGGTCCGACGAAGCCATCGACTTGCTCGTGCGCCTCACCTGCACGCCCGGCCGCGACGCCATTGTGGTCTGTCCGCCTACTTATGGCATGTACGAGGTTGCCGCGAACTTAAATGACGTTCGGGTGGAGCGCCTGCTGCTCACCCCGGACTTTCAACTGCCCGAGAACGCTGCCCAGGAGCTGGCCAAGTCCAGTGCCAAAATGGTGTTTTTGTGCTCGCCCAACAACCCGACCGGGAATTTGCTGGCCCAAGCGGCGCTGGAGGAAATCCTGCGCACTTTCAACGGACTGGTGGTGGTAGACGAAGCCTACGCCGATTTTGCGGACGCGCCCAGTTGGACCACGCGATTGGCGGATTTTCCGCGGTTGGTGGTCCTGCAGACCTTCTCCAAGGCCTGGGGCCTCGCCGGCTTGCGTCTGGGCGTGGCCTATGCGGCTCCGGCCCTGATTGCCTACCTCAACAAAATAAAGCCGCCGTACAACATCTCGGCCGCCACGCAACAACATGCCCTGGCCGCGCTGGCCTCGTCGCCGAAACTGCCCGAAATGCGCCAGGAGTTGCTGGCAGGACGCGAGTGGCTGCGGCAGCAATTTATGTCAGTGCCCATCGTGGAGCGCATTTTTCCTTCGGATTCAAACTTCCTATTGGTCCGGTTCAGCGTGGACGCCACCGAAGTTTACGACCAGTTGCGGGCGCGGGGCATTGTGGTCCGCAACCGAACCACGCAACCGGGTTGCCGCGGCTGCCTGCGCCTGACGGTGGGCACCGACGAGGAAAACACTCGTTTGGTGAATGCGCTGCTGGAAATAAGCGCAGAATCCACTTCCACCCAATCGGACACCACGGCTGCCGCAGCGCGCGCCTAGTTCAACGCATTAGTCAAGACGATACATGTTGAAAAAAGCACTCTTCATTGACCGCGACGGCACCATCCTCGTGGAGCCCCAACCCAGCCAGCAGGTCGATAGCCTCGACAAGTTTGAGTTTTTGCCCGGTTGCATCAGCGCATTGGCCCGCATAGCTCGCGACCTACCCGAATACGAGCTTGTTCTCGTGACCAACCAGGACGGTCTGGGCACCGAGAGCTTTCCCGAAGACACTTTTTGGCCTCCCCACCGGATGATGCAAGCCATCTTGGCTGGCGAAGGCGTGCACTTTGCCGCCGAGCACATCGACCGGAGCTTTGCGCACGAAGGCTTGCCCACGCGGAAGCCCGGCACCGGCCTGCTAGGAAAGTACCTGGACCCGGCCAACGGATACGACTTGCCAAATTCCTTCGTAATCGGCGACCGCCTCACCGACGTCGAGTTGGCCGCCAACCTCGGGAGCAAAGCCATTCTGATAGGAGAGGAGCCTCACCCCGACGCGTCCTTGACTACCACCAGTTGGGACGCTATTTACCGCCACCTTCGCTATCCGTCGCGTGTCGCGGTAATAGAGCGCAACACCAACGAAACGCAAATTGCCATTCGCCTAAACCTCGACGGCTCCGGGCAAACCGACATTCATACCGGCCTGGGTTTCTTCGACCACATGCTGGAGCAGTTGGGCAAGCACAGCGGAGTTGACTTACACATAAGTGTAAAAGGTGATTTACATATTGACGAACATCACACCGTAGAAGACACGGCCTTGGCGCTTGGTACGGCCTTTTCTCAAGCGCTGGGCGACAAACGCGGACTGGCCCGCTACGGCTTTCTTCTGCCCATGGACGAGGCCTTGGCCCAGGCGGCCATCGACTTTTCAGGCCGGCCCTGGTTAGTATGGAATGCAGAATTCCACCGCGAGCGCGTGGGAGATTTGCCTACAGAGCTGTTTTTTCACTTCTTCAAATCGTTCACGGACAACTCGCGCGCCACGCTCAGCATCAGCTGTACCGGCGACAATGAACATCATAAGATTGAGTCCATCTTCAAAGCCGTAGCGAAAGCAATCAAAATGGCTTTGCAGCGGGAAGAGTCTTTTGAAATCCCAAGCACCAAGGGAATTTTGTAAGATTTTATTGTCCAAAAGTATATACCCATTTGGGTAATTGCTAAATGCTTTGTTAGTTGGTTTATGGAAATAGCAGTAGTTGACTACAAAGGAGGCAATGTGCAGTCCGTCCTGTTTGCATTAGAAAGGCTCGGCGCATTCCCAACGCTGACCGCCGACCCGGAAGCCCTTCGCAAAGCTGACAAGGTGCTTTTCCCCGGCGAGGGAGAAGCATCGTCGGCCATGGAGGCATTGCGCACCGCGGGCCTGGACCAGGTGCTGCCGACGCTCACGCAGCCTTTTTTAGGAATCTGCCTGGGAATGCAGCTGCTGGGCCAGCACAGCGAGGAAAACGACACGCCTTTGTTGGGGCTGCTGCCCTTTAATGTTCGGCGCTTCGTGCCTGATGCGGAGCACAAGGTGCCTCACATGGGCTGGAACAACTTACAAGCCCTGCAAGGCCCGCTTTTCGCGGGGCTGACCGAAGCCGACCACGTCTATTTTGTGCACAGCTATTACGCGCCCGTAGGCGCTTATACCACGGCACAAGCGGCCCATCCAGCACCATTCAGCGCAGCGGTGCAACACGGTAATTTTCACGGCGTGCAGTTTCACACCGAGAAAAGCGGCGCCGTGGGTACCCGTATTCTGTCGAATTTTTTGGCGCTTTGATTTGCCAGCCCGTCACACCCACGCAACACCATGGAGATAATCCCCGCCATTGACCTCATCAACGGCCAATGCGTCCGGCTAAGTGCCGGCGATTTTGCCCGGCAAACCACGTACGATGCCGACCCCGTGGCCGTGGCCCAGCGCTTCGCCGATGCGGGCGTGCGGCGCTTGCACCTGGTGGACCTGGACGGGGCCCGGGCGGGGCGCCCCGTAAACCTGGCCGTGCTAGAAGGCATCGCGCGCCAGACGGACTTGGACATTGACGCCGGCGGGGGCATTCAGGACGATGCAGCCCTGACCCAAGTCCTCAACGCTGGGGCCAAACACGCCACGGCCGGCAGCCTGGCGGTGCGGTCTCCGGGGGTGGTGCGCGGCTGGTTGTCGCGGCACGGTGCCGATACCATTTACCTGGGTGCTGATTTTAAAGGCGAGCACATCCTCATCAACGCCTGGGCTGAACAGAGCGAGTTGACGTTATCAGCCTTTTTGAGTAACTACCTTGCCGCTGGTGCCACCACGTTCATTTGTACGGACGTGAGCAAGGACGGCCTGTTGCAGGGGCCGTCCCTGGCCACGTACCGCCGTTTGGTAAGCGAATACCCTGCCGCTCGGTTCATTGCCAGCGGGGGCGTCACTTCCGTGGCCGACGTCGAGGCCTTAGCCGAGGCGGGCATGCACGGCGCCATTATCGGGAAGGCGCTGTATGAAGGCACCATTAGCTTGACGGACTTGCGCCGCTTTCTATAGTCTTTGCCTTCCGCCCCTAAATTCCAATAATCGATTCGGTAGTCGTGATAAAGAAACGCCTTATTCCCTGCCTTGATGTGCGCGACGGACGGACTGTTAAAGGCATCCAATTCGAAGGATTGCGCGACGCCGGCGACCCGGTAGAACTGGCGGCCCGTTACGCCCGGGAAGGCGCCGACGAACTGGTTTTTCTCGACATTACGGCCACCAATCAACGGCGCCAGCCCCTTACCGAGCTGGTACGCAGGGTTGCGCAAGTCTTGGACATTCCCTTTACCGTGGGCGGCGGAATCGGCACCGTGGCCGATGTAGAAGCGTTGTTGTTGAGCGGTGCCGACAAGGTCTCCATCAATTCGGCCGCGCTGGCTCGTCCGGCGTTTATTCAGGAGTTGGCGCGTCGGTTCGGTTCCCAGTGCGTGGTGGTGGCCGTCGATGCCCGGTTGGTTGAAGGAGAGTGGCAGGTCATGACCCGGGCCGGTACGCAAGCCACGGGCCGCGAAGCCGTGGCCTGGTGCCGAGAGGCCGCCGAATTGGGCGCCGGCGAATTGCTCCTGACTTCCATGAGCCACGACGGCACCAAGTCCGGCTTTGCCCTCGACATTACCCGCGCCGTTAGCGAAGCCGTGCCGGTGCCCGTCATTGCGTCAGGCGGCGCCGGCAAGCCCGCCGATTTCACCGATGTTTTTCAATCCGGTGGGGCCGATGCCGCTTTGGCGGCCAGCATTTTCCACTTCAACGAAACGGCCCTCCCCACCCTGAAACAGTACTTGCACCAAGCGGGCATTGCCGTTCGCCTGTAGGTATTGCCAATTCTATCAACTTGTCTTTAGACTTCTCTTGCTCATGGCAACCACTGCCTCCACTGCCACCTTACGTTTCGATTCCGTCACGGGCCTTGCCCCCGCAATCATCCAGGATGCCGATACCGGGCAGGTGCTGATGCTTGGCTATGTGAACGAGGAAGCGTGGAAGTTAACTCAGCAAGAAGGTCGGGTGACGTTCTTCTCCCGTTCAAAAAACCGGCTGTGGACCAAAGGCGAAACCAGCGGCAACTACCTGACCGTGGTGAGTTGCCATATTGACTGCGACGCCGATACTGTTCTTATTCGGGCATTGCCGGCGGGCCCAACGTGCCACCGCGGCACGGTGAGCTGCTTCGAGCAACAATACCAAGCGCACGTTCCCGCTGCGCCGGTTGGTTTTCTCGCCGAGTTGGAGCGCCTGATATTCGAGCGGCAACAGTATCCGGAGCGGGCGCCGCAATCCTATACGGTGTCGTTGTTTAACAAAGGCATTCAGAAAATTGCCCAGAAAGTAGGAGAGGAGGCCGTAGAAACGGTTATTGATGCCGTTGCAGCCAACCGCCAGAGCTTGCCTGGGGAAGTGGCCGATTTGCTCTATCATCTGGTGGTGCTGCTGGCTGCCTCGGGCGTGCCTCTGACAGAGGTAATCGCCGTTCTGCAGGAGCGTCATCGTGTGCCCAGCACCCGGCATCTGGAAAACAAATAACAATCAGTGAGTGCGCCTAGCGGACCTTTTTTGTCAATAATTGGTCAATAAATAGTATGCCCCACAAAAGTCCCCAGTTTTATGCAACTGGGAACCTTTGTGGGGCTTTAGGGCAGTTATTGTGCTCAAGCTTTCAGCTGCCGGCGAATTTTTTCGAGTAGCGCAATGGCAATGCTGATGTCTTCCTCGTCGGTAATAGACAATGAGGTATTTACTCCTGGCCCACTGACCTGAATTTGATACCCTGTTGGTGCGTGAACGCTGACATTAACGGGCATACCTTCATTGTTTTGTGGCTGAGGGTTTGCTTTAGGGGTACTGGGTTTGGCGCTCTCCAATTCAGGTGTAGGAGCGTTTTGTTTTGCAGTCGGTGCTGCGTCCGGCTGGGTATCGACCAAGCCAAATAAACTTGCTATCAAGTCTGTGCTGGGTGATTTGATTTCGGTCATGGGCCGGGCCTTGTTTTGCGGCGGTACCGATGGAACGGAAGTATCTGTTGCTGATAGAGGGTCAAAAAGGCCTTCTCGGGGACTATCAACTGCCTCGAACTGGGTGGGAGAATTTTCGACCCTGAGCGAATTTATTGTTGGCGGTGGGCTTGCTAGTTCGCGCCTGGGGCTTTGCTTGTTGGGCAAAGCATCGATGTCGGCAATGATGTTGTGCTCATCGAGCAACCCCACCATGCGGCACCCTTCCACGAATGCTTTGGCGACCCCTTGCGCGTTGATTTCTTCTACGCCAAACTCCCGAATGAGCATCACGTCCAGCATTTGAACCGGTAGCTCCCGTGAGCGAAACTTCCGGCAAATCTGGGTAAATAGAGGAGGAGTTAAAAAAGCCTCTCTATGAAACACAAGCTCTTCCTGCTTATCGTAAGCGTGTTTTATGCGTTTAAAAAGAGTGGTTGTGGTAAGCAGGTCGCGTTTGCTAGTGAGTAGCCCAAATTTTACCGCCGAGCCAATTATAGCTTTGAATGAGCCGCTAACCTTTCTGTTGAGTTTCCTCGCGGCTGTTTCGATAGCGCTTTTACCACCGGTGTCATCGACAATTTCAGCTAGTTCCCACGCTCCCGAGTAAGTGGTTCTTGGGTAATCGATTAGTTTCGGCATGGAGTCTATTTTTCAGTACAAAAATGGGTTACTGTCGGTGTGGTGCAAATTAAGCCCTGGTATACGGATACGAGAAAAATTTACAGAAGGAAGTAAAAGTATAAAAAAGTTTTCAAAATGGTAAGCATTTATACTATTTTGTGCTATTCAAGCTCTTTCCTTCGTTTGCATGCAAAACTAGTGCGCGTGTCTAAGTACCTGCTTGGCTCTGCAGCGTCATATGCTTTTTGTAAGTACAAAATCACTTTGATGCCATTCATAGCTAGGCGAATCTGAGTGATACTTAGAATAGCTTCAAGCACACACTGTGCATATAACAGCATAGCACAAAGTAGTAATAAAAATCTTACTTCAGAATGCTTTTTTGTACTTCATAATAATCAAATTTAGAAATAGGGAAGGGGAGGAGTAACCCACTCACTTAATTTGTACTCTACTTCTTGTACTCTGCTTCAAACAAGCCTAAAACCCCGAACTACTTCGTGGCAAAGAATAAAATAGCTGACAATAGCTGACAATAGCTGACAAATTCATTCCCACGATATCCCAGAACCAGCATGCAAAACTAAGCCGTACTCTAATAAGTAGAAAGAGGCGTATGGGTGCTCATAACACAGCATCTTTGCACCGCCCGAAGTAGTGAGCGCATCCGGCGCAACGGCAGCAGCCAAAGCCACGCCAAGTACAAATGCACGCCGTGTGGTCACCAAACCGCATTGCGCCCGGAGCCGATGAGCGCATCGTTGATTACGCGCAAGTGAAAAAGTTGCTGATGGGGCGCGCTTCACAACGCAACGTCGTGCGCGTGACCAGCATTTCGCGAACGACGATGAACAAGCTGGCAAAAAACGCAGGCGCCCAGCCATTCCTTACCGCACTTGCGGCCGAAAAAAGCCCAGCGCCGGAAATGGGGAAAACGGCAGTTGAATGTTTGCCAGGCCGTCGAACGCGCCATACGGCGCCATGGCCTGCATACTGGGCCAAGTGAAGCGGCCACCGCCAGCCAACTGTGGCAGGACCTGACGAACCGCTACCGGCGGCATTGCTGGTGTCTAACTAACACCAGGCTGGAACTATTCTACGTTGGGGAAAGTAGCTGCACATAGGCTAGAGCTTCAACACAAATGCGAGTACATCACAGGGCTCGTAATCTTACAGCGGTTTCGGGGTCAGTGTCCGGCCGGGCAAGTAGCGCGGACTTTCAGTCCGCGAGTAGTAGGCGTTCGGACTCGCGGACTG